>JAMWCB010000015.1 GCA_023819605.1 Candidatus Omnitrophota bacterium | reverse complement strand
ATCCGACCACGCGGTCGAGAACCCGCCGCGCCTGCTGCGCGTTGACTTTGCTTTCATCGATAGACTGCGGACGGGCAAACGCTTCGCGAATAGCTTCCGGCGTAATTTCATGAAAAGTTACCCGCAAAAACTTCTGCTCCTTTTCCGAACTGCGCAGGTATTCCCGCAAATGCCAGCTAATCGCTTCTCCTTCCCGGTCAGGATCGGTAGCCAGATAAATCGTGGCTGTTTTTTTCGCTTCTTTTTTTAATTGCGTCAATGTTTTCTTCTTCGCAGGGATGACCACATACGTCGGCTGAAAATCATGTTCGATATCCACGCCGATCCGGCGGGCCGGTAAATCAATCACATGCCCCATAGAAGAAAAAATGGCAAATTCCCGCCCGAGAATTTTACCGATGGTTTTTGCTTTAGTCGGCGACTCGACGATAACAAGGCCTTTCATCACACATCCTGTGGTTAGGCGTTTTACGATTGGCAACTCCGACGGTTTTCGGCGCACGATCCGGTAGGTTACCGCCCGGGAATGACTCCGGCGCTTCCGGAAACATGCGCTGCTATGATAGCGTATTTGGATACACGCGTCAACAGCTTTCCACAGACTTACGCGAAAAAAAACGCGCTCCTTCGTTTCGGAGCGCGTTCACTGCCTTTGCGCACGGCCTGCCGCCGGTAATCTTAAACAGTCGCTATGACATAAACCGTTTAAGTTTTGCCGTTTCCCTGTCCGCTGCCGGCAGGTGCTTCCCGATTTTTATCCGACTCATTTTCCGCGGCGGCCTCAGACGCGGCACCGCTCCCATTACCAGCGGGCTTGGTCACAGGAAAATTCCGCGCCACAATCAAACGCGGCAGCACCGCCGGCTTTTTTGCCGGTGCCGCGCTTTTTTCCGCGGAAGGATCATCCTTGGCTGAAACATCTGCCGCCGCAGCGGCCGGCTGATTAAGCCCGCTGAAATTTTCAAAAATTTTATACAGCATCAAAACCATTTCACACGCCATCCGCACCACCAAGGGGCCGGCGAGTAAAAGTCCGAATCCCCAAAAAACCTTGCCTGAGCCATCCCGCATCCCACCGCCGGCAGCCATAGTCATCATCCCCATCACCATGCAGTAAAGCAGACCACCCCAAAAGAAAATCTGAACAATAATAGGTGTCACCATTTTCTTAAACAATATAAAATCCTTCATTTTTCCCCCTTTCTTTAATTACGGAATATACAATAGGCAGTATTAAAATAAATTTAAACAACAAAATATTGTATTCTGATAAGATATACCATACTATTTTCCATTTGTCCAGGCTTGAAAAAAATTAAATCATTACTACAAAATATGTTATAATCATCGCCTGCAAAATTATTTTTCAGCCCGCATATTCATCACGCGTCTGGGGACGGGTGATGCGTGCGGGCAAAACCGATAGCCCGGCTATCTCATTATCCTAAGGAATCCGGCGATTAAATGGGCGTATCGCCGCCGCACACGATCAGTTCGCTTGATTACGGGCATAATGCGGATAAACATCTCTCTACGCTTGTCGGATATAATCGCGCAAACAAAATTCATGCTGAATGAAAAGTTCAGACATTGGCCAGGCCCAATCGCGGGGATGCAGGCACAGGGAGCCTGCATCCCGGATTGAACGTTTGCAGGGAAGGAGGAGCAGGGGGACGGCGAAACAGGTTATCACCGGGAGTGCGCGGCGAGGTTTCATGCACTTTATTGCTGATTTGAAAAAAAACACCCGCCAGGTTGAATAACAAACCAAAAGCCGCACTCAGCGGTATGGATTCCTTATGGAAAAAATAGACAAAAATCAAAGCGAAAAACGGATTAAAATATACCAGGTTCGCCATTTTATAGGTGCAACAATTATGCAACGCTTTAAACCAGAAGACAAACCCCAGCGCCGTCGCGCAAACGCCCAAAAACAACAAAGAGAACACGGTAGGCATCTGCCGGGGAACGACAAAGGTTGAATGCATCAACATGGTCGGGGTGACTAATACCAGTGACGCGACATAATAAACGAACATACTGGTCATCCGCTCATAGGGAAGCTTTTTCCCCAGGACGGAAAAAAGCGCCGTACAGACAGCGGCGCAGAAAGCCAAAATGTATCCCTTGGTGTATTCGTTGCTGAAACTGGTAAAATCGCCGCGCGTAAATATAATAAACGCCCCAAAAAAACTCAGTCCGATACCGATCAGCGTCTTGTGATTAAATCGCTGTTTATGGAAAATGATGGAAAAAATAACAACAAAGGCCGGCCACAAATAATTCAGGATATTTGCCTGAGCAACAGGCGCGTAAGAAAAACTGCCGTACAAACAGGTATAATAAAGGAACAAGCCTAACGCGCCCATGCCGAACATAATCGCGTAATCTTTCAGCCGATAGCTCTTAAAATGATGCGTCTTGTCCTGCGCAATGATAATCGCCAGCATCGTCACAATGCCGATGACATTGTTATAAAAAAGAATCTGTAAATGCGTAAGCTCTTTCAATGCAAATTTTGCGGCGCTGGGAACAATAGACCAAAATAAAATCGGTAGAACCAAATAAATATATCCGTTCGGTTTCTTTTTTTTCGGTTCGCATATAACGTCTTTTAAAAGCATCACGGCAACCTCCTTGAGAGAAAACAGTTCACCATTGTTTACGATATAATTATATGCGATCACTGTTACGAATATGAACAGTCTACGTTACGTCTGCGTAAACTCATACCCGAATGTAGCCGTTGATTATAGCAGGGGGGATTCTGATTCCGGCACGAGATTACCGCACCGGCATGCAGGGGATGAATCCCCTGCATACAACAATATACCTATTTTTTTAATTACAAAACCGCGGTTCCAACGAATCCGCATCGCTTCCAATGCTTTTGGCGTCTTCGAGCGTATCCTTCCAGAACTCTACTAGCAATACCGCCAAATGCTCGCTGTAGGCGGCGCATTGATAATACCATATCTTTTTCCCACGCGCCTGGCGCTCATCGATTCTAATCATTGGCCTTTTCATATTTACCTCCTTCCTTTTTTTCTTCTCATTTTAATGATACATTTCTTATGTAACTATGAATGTACATTAATGTTACAAATATGCAACATTCACCGCGATCTCAACAGTGGTATTTAATTTTTAAAATAGGCCGCCCTAAAATGAACCTTTACCCGGGCAAGCCCTCGCTTTGTGCGCGTCTGCGGAGGAAATAAGCGGGCTAAATTGCCGCAGCCACTGGCTGCTCTGTCTGCTGAAGATGCATTGTCCGGGGACTCAGCGGGATATCGGCCAACGCTGGCGGAGAAGCGGGACTTGATGCGGGCTGGACAACGGCCGCATTACTGATCAAAAGCGCCACGGGGTTAGGCAAAACGCCATTGATCCGCTCATGCCAGGCCTGTAATGACGCTGCGGTACGAATATGCGTGACGCCCATCACTTCTCCCGGAGCCATATAGAGCCCCGCCCGCGCCGTAATCATAGCTCGCCGTGAACGCAAAAAACCGGTGATCGCGCGCAATGTATTGGCCTGTTCGTCGCTCAACCGATCATGGACGATTGTTTCAAAAGCGGCAATGTTTTCATTATTACCCAACATGACGACAAAAATAAGCAATTCCAGAAAATCAAATTCAAAAGACTCTTCACGCAATTTTTTGCCGAGCCGGTTCACAACATCTTGCGGCATAACGGATAAGGTGCGGCTGTTTTTCTCATGCAAATTCGGAGACTCCCCTGCCAAAGGCGCTAAAGAACGCAAAAGCTGTTCGCGGTCTTCCGCCGGCAACTCCGTCATATATTTCTGCAACTCCGCCCAAAGAGTAGCTTTGTCATCGCCCAGTTGTTCATAAACAAATTCAAAATACTCCCGCAAACTTTGTGCACCAGGACCGTTGCGCAACGCAAAAGCGCCGACCACGCCTTTAAACTGATTGACATACAGATTCGCTAAATTATATAAATCCTCAAAAGTCGATTGCGCCAAAACGTCACCCAGCAAATCCTGCAATTGCTGCTGCTCTTCCGTGCCGTTGTCAGTGGCATAATTACGCAACAATTTAAATACCATCAAACCGGAGAGCGCAACCGCGACATTTTGCTTCTCCTCCATAATTTTTGCCTGACTGGTCGGCGCCACGACAATAGTCAGGTCTTCCTCCCCAAAACCGATTTGCTCCAGCGTCGGATGATCCAAATAAAACAGTTCCCAGCCGGCTTGGCGCTTGGCAGCCATTATCCGCGCCCAGAGCACGGCATTGGCAAACCCGAGATCGAGCATGCAAAAACCGTTACCGAACAGATTCTCCGGCAAGGGTAATAACATCGCAGGAATCTGGTCTTTCCGTATCCAAGCGTCTTGCCGGTAAGTTTCGGACAGAAAATCCGGCGCGCTAATATCCGCAGTGGCTGGAAAATGGCCGACGCCGCCCAAAAGAAATGCATAGCGCAGGCCATCCGCATCCGCGCCGGTTCCGGCTTTCAGTACATGCGCGCGTAGGATACGCAATTCCGGATCAAGATCGTCATCCGAATCCGCCTGCCGCGCGGCGCGAATCGCCTCCGGCAATACGCGCATTTCTCCTTCCACGAAAGCTCCACCACTGCCCGGACGCGTAGATACATACGGTAAAACCGTCAAATCGTGCCTCAGTATTCCCTGGGCACGGCGCCGCTGTACCCACCGTACGACCTGTTCCGCATCCTCCGGGGATAAGCACGGCACTAAAATAAGCTGCAAAGCCGGCTCCGCGGACTGCCCTTCCTCATGAAGCGCATTCTTTCGTTCCCGCGCGGCGATTTCCATCAGTACCCGCGGCTCTGCCGCCGGCTCGGCGGCAACGGCCGCCAAGGCGGTTTCCAAACACTCCTCCAGCGGCCGCAATAAAGCATCGGCGGTTTTCATCCACCGATTGTACTTCGGGTTCGTCTTCACGGCATAATACCAATGCAGCATTATGCCGCGTACGGCGCCCATAAATAACACGCCCAGCAGCAACCCCCACCAACTGAACAAAACCCCGGTGCCCATAAACACCAACAATACCGGCACACCGATAACCGCCGTTACGGAAATCAGCGCGTCCAAACGCGTCGCGCGGTCACGCCGGATTTTCTGGCGGGCATACGATGCAAATTTTGGCAACGTGGAACGCAATCGCCGCACGGTCTGCTCAATCAACGCTTCGATATGAGCTGTTTCCTGCCGGCGGAGACTATCCTCATTGATCTGTTTCTGCGTCTGCTCCGGCGGCACAGTATAGAAGTGCGGCAGCAATTCATTGGCGCTGTTCATCATCTCCCGCAATGCCGTCACCATCTCTCGCTCAGCCCGCTCAATTTGCGTCTGGTAGCCGAAAATCACACGAATAAGCCAAAGGGGATACGCTTGGAAATTGGTTTTAGTTATGGCTTCATTTAAAGCCCGAAAATGCCAGAAGGCGCTGCGCCCAAGCCGCACCATCCGGCGCGCCCGTATCTGCAGGAGCACCTGTTCATCACCGGATAGATGCTCTGCCTGCTCCAGGAAAGACCGCGCGCTGCGGATGGACAGCGTGATCAACGCGTATACTTCCATAAGGCGTGTTTCGTCTTTAGGAGATATATTACGCACCACATACGGTATCGCCATTAAAAAATCACGCCCCTTGGCTACCATCTCGCCGGATAATTGCCGCCATGGCCGCGCCGCGGGACCGGCATCGCCCCACTGCGTCAACAACGCGTTCCACTCCCGGGAAATCCGACGTGCGGGGCTCTGCTCATCTTGCAAAAAAGATAGATTGAAATCACGACTCCGCTGACGCCGCGCCTGCGCGTCGCGGTAACGCCGATAGGCGGACGTTCGGTACACCAGCCTCATTACCGGCCAGGTCAAAAACGCCAGAATCAGCCGCACCCCTTGCCCAATCGCGCGCTTGAACGCGCGCGTCAGGCTAAAAGCCTCCAGAACCATGGAAAGGAAGAACACCGCTCCCATCACGACAACGATTTTAGCCACTTCCACAATAACATTAAGCTCCAAAAGCGTCGGCGTCGGCAGCGCGCCGCGCAACTGAGCGGCGCGCTGCTCGGCGATTTCAAAAATAAGCCCGGGCCGGTGAAACGCGGACTGCATTCCTTGTTCCTGGCCGATCCTTTTTTTCAATTTATCCAGATAACCGTCCATCATATCTTTAAAACCACTAACCCGCAAATCGCCGCGAATTTCCATGATCAGCTCTCTCCAAGTATTGAGCCGGGTATGGTCTGAAAAGAAGAGCATATAATCTTTTTCAAAATGGCGCAGCGCAAAATCGATTGATTCCGCTCGCAGTAAAAAATCAGCAATTTCACGCACAATTTCCGGAGCCTTACTGTCCGCTGCCGCAAGAATCGCCCATTCTTCCGGCCCCCCGGAAAAAAATACGGCATAAAACGCCAATTGCCGGCTGCCGCTGTGCGCGGCCAATGCGCTCAACCCGCTTAAATAAACTTTACTCGCCGCTTTACCCTGTATCTCCGGCGTCACCGTGCCGGAAAAAAGCTTGCCCCAGTCCAGGCTGCTGATCACTGTTTTTAAATCATGATCCGTCGTGCGCACATACAAATCAAGCAGCAACAGCCGACCCAACGGCTGTTCAGCCACCTCTGCGGCGATCAACTGGCGCAGCCGCGCATCAGAAATAACCGGCAGCAACGAAACAAATTTCGGGATGAGATTAATCCTGCTCTGCGGGTCGCCGGCACGATAGAGCGGATGCCCGCCGCGCAGCAGAAGTAATTGCTCGTCCGAAGGCATGGCGAAAAAAAGCGCGGCAAACGCATCATGCTGCCGTGCGGCGAGGGAAAATACCGAAAGATCCGGAATATTCTCCAGCGCAGCGGAATCACCGGCCAGCGTATCACGCGCATCGCGGATCGTGTTTCGACCGCGCCGCACCGATTCTTCCCAAAGCCGAGGGTCGATAAAATCGCGCGGTTCAACCCAGGAGTGCTCCGCGCTGTTTCCCCAATTCCGTAACGTGTCGGCCATTGCCGCCTGATGGCGGCGGATTGATTCGCTCAGGCGGCTAAACACTTTAATAAATTCAGCATACTGAATAAGCGCTTCCGGAACACGCAACATGTCACGCACATTGCGCCGCCCTATCTCTTTTTCCAGCCGTGACATCGCGGCGACGACCGCGTCGCGGTCCTGCCCGGGCTGCTGTCCCATCCGCTCCAGCCAGATAAACATACGGGCGATATCGTCCTCCTTAACTTTCTCGCTTCGCAAAAAATTATCCGTGGCCAGCTCGTCGCCGGAAAAAATAACCGCGCTCAGAATAAGCGCAAGCGCGCGCGGCAGGGTGAGTTGTCCGCCGGTTTCCCGCTCGATATCCATATCCAGCACGCTTTGGATCTGCCCCGGCGATTGCATCAACGACAACAACGCAGCGTAGGCGACTGCGCCTATATACCGTGAACGGTTTTCCAACCACTCCACAGCTTTCTTTTCTACATAGTTACCGGACTGCGATAAACGCGCTGCCGCCTGATATTGCTGCTGCGCCCGTTCCAGAACACTAACCATGCCTAAGATATCCCGCGCCGCCGCAGAGCGCCAGAGCACAAAAGCAATTCGTTGTTCGGAAACATTTTCATTCCACAGCGAGTTAAACAGGGTTTCCTGCTCCCGCAATTTCTCCGGCCACTCCTGCGGCTGTATCAGACGTTCATAGCGTGCGGCACGCGGATCCGATTCGGGAGAAACCATCCCGCCCTGAGATTGGTAGAGCGGATAAGCGGGATTGTCTGCCGCGGGAAGTTCGGTCGCTAAAAAAGGAAGGGCGCTGAGCATAACCACCCCGATCGCTCCACCGGCAAAACGCCGCCAGAATCCCGAACGGGCATGTCCCGGTTGCTGCGCCTGCCGGGCGTCTTCCGCATCCGCAAGCGCGAAGCCGTGCGGCGCGCCGGCAACCGCGGCTATCGCTGCCGCGGAGGGATTTTCCGACAAAACAG
The DNA here is from genome assembly GCA_023819605.1 of Candidatus Omnitrophota bacterium. Lineage (GTDB taxonomy): Bacteria > Omnitrophota > Gorgyraeia > B26-G9 > B26-G9 > JAMWCB01. The sequence continues at coordinate 18,030 of JAMWCB010000015.1, read as the reverse complement.
CGGAAACACGCACTGCCGATTCCGGCAATGCTCCCACCGCTAACAGATATAAAAGATTCTGCCGATAAAGCTGTTCGGCTTCCGCACGCGCGATCATCTGTTCAACGATGGTCATCGCCAATTCCACGAAATATTCCGGACGCACCGTCTTGCCCACCTGTGCTTCAACGCGTTTGAATTCCTTTTGATTGCGCACGAGCTCCGCGCGCAACAACGCAATCTGCGCCGCCGCGCTATTAACGGCATTAACCGCCGTGCCGACACGCAGAGCAACCGCAGCCTGCACTTTTTGCCGCTCCATGCGTGCCTGATTAAATTCTTGCACGGTAATTGCTTCTTCCGCCCCCGCCGTGGGCGTCAAATCAACCGTAATTTCCATTCCCAAACCGGAAGAAGCCGCGCCGATTGCAACCGGCGCCGCCACGGTATAATCGCCGCCCGTCAGCGTGCCTGAATGCGCGCCGGTAAACGTCACGCCGGCCTGCGCGCCGGAAATTTTAAGTATTTTCAAAAAGGCCAGTTGCTCGCGCCTTACCGCAAGTTGAACCAACGGATGCATCCGCGGGTTGGATAGTGAACCGGTGAGCAAATTCCGTTGCGCCTCAAACGCCTGTTCCGGTGAAATGCGGATCACGGCCGTTTCCCCCGCGGCGACGGAACCGGCCTCCAGTGCTTCCGCCGGCACCCGTAACAGGGTGCGCACTGTTTCGAGATTTGTCTGGCGTTCCGCATGGAGTTGCGTTAATTTCCTGGTGAGTTCGGTCAATTTCTTATGCAGATCAAGACCGGTTGAGCGACTGGTCATCGCGCCGGCCCGCTGCTCCACGTGACTCATATGCGCGGCAACCTGTCGCTGGAGTTCTTCCAACTGCTCAATCAGCGCTGACCCCTCCGCAATGCCCATCATCAGCCGACCGGCTTCTGCGGTGAGCTCCATAACGACCGCGTCCCGGGCACAGCGCTCAGCTTCCGTCGCACGCTCCGCCAATTCCCGTTGTATAGCCGGTTTGCCGCGCATGAAATCCCCTACCTGCGCGGTCAGACCGGCGACCAAAGACGCTATTGCCGCTGGATTACCGCTGGCTGCAAGGGCGATTTTTCCGAAATCCGCGGCTATGGCCGAAATCCCGCCGCTTACCCCCCAGTTTCCGGTCGCTGGATCATACGCCGCTCCCAGGGTCAACTTCAAACCCGGCTTATTGAATTCCTCTTTTAAGCGGGCTATCTGCACGGCAATGGCCGCCTGCGCCGCGTCGATATTATGCGACCTGATCCAATCCGCCAGCATCCGGACGTCAAAAGCATTCCACTGAGACGGGCAACGCGCCGCCGCAACCAATACCGGCGCGGGCACCGGCAATGTCTTTTGCTCAACGGCGCGAACAACATCGCCGCGGCTGACACAGCCGCCCAACGGCAGCGCCAGGCCGGCAATCAACAACGCCGTCATGAGGAGTAACCCCGCGGTGACGGTGCGGCTCCGGCGGTTGCGCAGCGCGGCGGACAATGCCGGTGGTGAAAACAGCAGACTCATACCCGGCGACTCCCCATCCTCAAATGTATCTGCCGCCGGCATGCCGTAAAATAAATTATTTCCGGTTACCTGCGCTTGCGGCCGTAGCGCCGCGCTTCTGGGCACAGCCACCTTTATCTGTAATCCCGGCTGCAAAATCGGTATTCCCGGCACCGCACTGCTATCAATACTCATTTCCACCAACACCGTATCCGGTTTTTCTTTACCGGAGAACTCCGCCGATATGCTTGTGATCGTGCCCCTCCCCAGGATAACCACCGCTGTCTCCTGACTTTTCGGATCCAGAAATAAAACCTTCGTGCCGGTGCGCAATGCCGGATCATCCTGCATAATCGCCGTGACTTTGCCCCCTCCGGTTACAATTTCCGCGCCATTATTGACGAAACGTATCATGCCGGCGGCCGGGGCATACAAGGTCGCGTATGCTCCCAAATATGTATTTTTTAAATAATCGCGTTTTGCCGCCAACTCGTGCTTTGTTTCGGTAAACTCGGAAAGAATCGGATGAAAAGATGCATCACCTGTTTGCGCTGCCATTAACAAATCATTAATCTGTTTCAGCGTGCTTTCAATATCAACAATCAGAAGTTTTATTTCCTGAACGCGGGGCTCCGGTATCCGGGCCACCGGCTGGCCTTGGCGTACTTCCGCAAAATTGGCCACGGTAAAAACATAGGACTCTGGAACCGGCGAATGTACCGGCACGTTCACGCCGGAAGCGACCATGCCGGGAACAGCGATAAAACGTTCCCCCAATCCTCCATCAAAAAAAACCTCCGGTTGATTTTCCGGAAAAGCAATGGTTAAAGCCGGGAAATCAACCGACAACCTGCTCTGTTCAAACTGGCGCAAATCATTGCCTTCGTCGGTCTCCAGCAGGATCTTCCGGTAAACGCGCGGAATTCCCGCGTCAAAAACAATATCATATCCCATCGTCGCGACCTGCGCCGGTATCGAAGACTCCGCTCCCCACAAACTACTGACCGTCAGACGTCCGCTGCCGACGCTCGTCAACGCCCAAGGATCGTTCGCGGCAACAACCGCGCTTGCCTGACGCAATGCGCCATACTCGCAGACAGACGCGCCGGCAGGCGCGTTTGTGCCGGTCGTCAGATGCCATTGATGCACCTGCATCGGCTCGGCGGCGTATACCGTCACGCGCTCATCAAAAAGCTTAATGCGTAAACGCAGCAGCTTGACCCCGCCGCGCAATTGAGTGACCGCACGCTCGGTTTCGATCGCGCCATGGGACTGTTCGTATTTCCCCACTGTTCGTATCGTTTCAGCCATCGCGTTCTGCTCGGCTTCGATTCGTTTTTGCAAATCCGGATTGTCAACCATGAAGACCGGATCGCCCCGCCGGTATACACGGTCTTTCGCCGGCATAATCGTCACCACGCCGCCGGGGTGCCCGGCAGGCAGTACCAGGCTACCGGATAAGCGCGTAATGCGGGTGTTCGGCTGATTAATGCGTTCCACCGGCAGTTGCACCCGAATGCGCTCCAATTCCGTCACCTGGCGCGCCAATTGCTCCAGCGCCGATAACGCCGCATTATTATCTGCCTGCCCGGACTGAGTAAACGCCTGCCACATCTGAACCACCTGCCGCACCGCGTCTTCCGCGGCTTTCAACGCTGTTCCGGCATCGATCAATTCGCTGGCGACGGAACGCTCTTTTTGCAACGCGGAAAGTAATTTTTCGGCCTGGAGCAAAGGGTTATCCTGCGGAGAGCCGCTCTGCAATCGCTGCAGCGCGGCAAGAAAAACCTGCCAACGTTTGACCGTTTCCTGCAAACCGCGCACCGCAGCCGCCCATTGCTGCAACTGCGAACCGTCGTCAAATTTCTGGACACGCGTTTTGAGCGATTCTTCCGAAGGCAATTGGCCGGCCAAAACAATCGCCCGCCACAGAAGATCGAAAACACGCTGCGCGGAGACTTCCTGGCGCAAATGTTCGATTTCCTGCCGCAGCGACGCAGTGGCAGAAACCGCCAAAGCGGTAGGAACAGCGCCGGCGGAACCGATCGGCGCGGCTAAACTCTTTTCCACCGCGGCGACCACATTTTCCAATTCCTCTAAATCAGCCTTCGCCGCGCTCATGTCCTGGATCGACGGCACATTATCTTTCGCCGCTGACAAAAACAGGTTGAGGTTGATGACATGCTCCGGCTGCGCGAATTCAACCCCCTGGCGAACTGACGTAATGGCCTGTTTAAGTCTAAGCGCCATGGCGCTGAATTTCTGTTGCGCAGCGCTAACACGCCGGTGCTGGTCCTGAAGTTGCTTATTTCTTTTTCCCGAAGGAACGGCATTGAACCGCAACAGCACCGCGTCTATGCGTATGAGCAGTTGCTCTAATTCCGCGCTCAAACCCTCATATCGCTTCAAATCATCCCGCATCCGGGCGATGTCCGAAGCCGGAACGGGCGGCGATTGCGCCTGCTCCGGGCGAGAGCCCGGTACCCCATCGATCTTATAAGGCAATGTGGTGGGATCTCTTTTTTTTCGCAACTCATCCGGCGCAAGTTGCATCCACTCCGGAAGTTGAGCCTGTTGAGTACCCTCAGCACCTCTTTCCGCGGCAACCGCGGAAGCGACCGTGGCGAGCAGATGAGACAACGGCCCACCATAAGAAAACGCGACCAGAATGCTCAATAATCCCAAAAACGGCAGACTGCGTCCGGCGTGCGGCTGGCCGCGAAAATAATCATCAGGACTATGCCGCAGGACCGCGGTATCGGGCTGCGCCGTCAGTTCCGTCACCGTACGGGCAAAAAATAACCGCTGAATCGTTCGGGATTGAATCGTAACCGAGGGAGCAAGCATAACCGCCGCAGTGCGTTCCCGCGCCATTTCCGGCGCGGAAAAAGCAAAATCGGCAACAATAAGCGCCTGAACCACTACGGCGCTCACGGAAGCATAGAAGAATTTTTTTCCGGATTTATTCATTTTTAAATGCGGTTTTATCCATTCCCCTGACTACCGGCCGCAATTGCTTCGGTGAGGAAACGTGCCGAAAACCATCACCATGCCTTACACGGACTGTTGAAAAACAGCGATCCCCTGACGCTGATACGGAAAAACCGGCGGAAGTTTGATGTGCGAACTTTTTTCCCCCAGGCGTTGTAGCCAATATTGTCTCGCATCTTCAAGCACGCGCGGGTCAAGCTCTTCAGCGCTCGGACTGGACCCAACCGGCCGTGTCGGCAAAACGCCCGCGCCCGCGCCTCTGGGCGCATTGCGGCCCGGACTTGTCCGATTGAGCGGCTGCAGGACAAACATCCGCATCATATCGCCGTGCGTACCGAATTTTTCCACTGCCGCGACAAATGCCGCGCCGCCGAAAGGCAAATTCCATACCTGCCACCAGTAACTATCCTGTTTGGCGCTCAGATACCGAACCAGCGTTGTTCTTTTTTCCGTGCCCTTCGCTACCGCGTCAGCGAACTGGCGGATATTTTTCGCAGTAACGCCCAATTCATCCATTTTCAACAATGCATTGCGCACCTCTTCGATAAACGCATGCCAACTCGCGCTGGCCGGATCATTACGCGTTACCGGCGCAAGCGGATCATCAGAAAGCGCAAAATAAAGAATCCGTAAAACTTTTTTAAATTCCGGATCCGATTCTTCTAAAAATCCGCCGAACAATTGAGACCCGTCCGCAGACGCCGCATCGCAATTACCGTTTTTTAAATCCGGCATGATCTGATCCGTATTCGTAATATGCCTAATAACTTTTTCCGGCGGGATTCCCCGTGCCCGCAACCGCTCCTCAAGGGCATCCGACTGCGTCGTGTTCGGTTGCACGCACACACTGACCCCGGCGGACGCGCCAACCGAACTTTGAATAAAATCAAAAAATGCTTTTTCTTCCTGTGCCGGCAAATTTGGATCATCTTCAGCCGCAGGGGGCGGAGTCCGGTATTTCCGGGTATTGACGATAATCCCACCGCCATCAATGTACAAAGGAGCGGTAAATCTTACGCCGAATAATGTTTCTCGCGTGGAGGTGGCCGTGACATTACGCACTAAAACGTCCACGTCACCGCCGATCAATCGCCCAAACCGGTCTTTCGTGGTAACCGGAACCAATTCATACTTCATGCCGGCAACGGCACAGACAATCTTAATGAAATTGACTTCCAGTCCCTCATAATCATCCGGTTTGCCGTCCTGGTTAACGTCAATAACTTTTCCATCGGCGCCGCGCACCGGACGCGAAAACAACGGATGCGCGCCGTTAATGCCGATACGTATCGTTTTTTTCCCCGTCACGGCCTCGTAAAAATCCCCGCGCACATCGTTGTTCACCGCACTCAGCGACGGCAGCGCCCGCGCCTGCTGGCCAAATGCGTTCCGCGCTTTCGCAGAGATAGACAGCAATGTCGTAACCGAAAAAATCAAAATAACCGCTACCGCGGCCCGTGCTATCTCAACCATCCTCGGAAAAGTAAAGGATAAAAACCCGGATGCCGGCATTGCGGCGCGCGACGTTATTGAACCGGTTTGCACGCCGGAAAGAGCGCCATCGAGATAACCGTCATCGGGGGACGCGACAGCACCCGCCGTTTGCGCCGACAAACGGTCGTGATACCCTATCCCAAACGCCGCGACCACGCCCGGCTGGCTGATCACCACCCGCTGCGCCAGAGTCGCATCCGCACACTGGCCGGCATCGCCAAACCGTCCGGCCTGAGCCGAAGAATTCCACAGTATCGCATACACCAAAATCATGACGCCGATTTTTTTTACACTGCTTCGCATGCAACCTCCCGCATTTTTCCTCTATCCTTTGTTCAATGAATATAATCACGTAGGTATAAAACGCACCTAAATCGCTGTTTGTATCTGTTGCACTGTCATCATGTTTGTCGAAATACGCAGGGATAAGTCGCGAGTCATCAATGTCTGCTGATCAAACATTGATGACCTTGGCCGCACATTAGATCCCACACGCTCATCGCTGCTTAAAGTCGCTTTCTGCATCAACGTCATAAAAGCTATAGGATTCATATCATTAAATTCCGACCTCATCATTATCTCCTGCATTAATACACCCTCATTAATTAATGCTTTCAGAATATTGATAAGCTCACCTTCGGAATGCTCTACCGGTTGCGGCTGGGGTGAATTATCCGCAGTCACCGGCGAGGGCTGAACCGCCGTTTTCTTTCGGCGCATTACTCCCCGGACGAGACTAAAGACCGCCGCGCCGAACAACAGTATGGCGCCAAAAATTCCGCCGGCTATATACCACCTGCCGGAATCACCTGCTGCGGTCTCCGCAGGCGGTGGGGACTGCACTTCGTCTGGCGCGCCTTGTTGCGGCGCCACCGGCACCCCGGAACCGGTTTCGCCCGATACGGGAGTTCCGGCACCAACGGGCGGAGTCTCATAATCTTTCGGCCAGATAACACGTAAAATTTCTACATTGCCGGACTCCTTAACCTGCCGAACCCATACTAAATTGCGCGAAGAGTCTTTTTCCGTTGCGATTAAATGTTCGCGTAATAAGAGCGCCAGCACATAATCGGACGGGGTTAACCCGCTCGCGCGTTTCTGCAATTGTTCCACAATCGCTCTGACGATACCGCGAGGGATGCCTTGGTAATTCTCCATACCTACCACCGGGGCAATCCCGGCGATAATCACCGCGACATTAGCCCGATACTCCCGGATAATATTTTCCACGACTCCGTCGTACGCCGGATCGCTTAAATCAAAGGCCTGCGCGATATAATACAACTCTGCGAATTCATCCGCGTCGATTCGGCTGCCTGAAACTGCCTGCGCCGCCGCGCGGCGGAATGCCTGATCCAACGCCTCAAGACGAACCGGCGTGCCGTCGGAAGCAATATCAAAAGGCGTTCGTTGCGCGCGAAAACGGCTCAGGTAAAAAGCCGAGAGAGTGCGTACCGCGGCATCCGGGTGCCGCAAACCGTGCCGGAACAACACATACATCCCGCGCGGCTGCGCCTGTTTTCCGATCGCGTCGACGGCAGCCAGCGCCGCGCCTGTTTCGGCCGCTTCAGCCCGCAGCAGAAGTTTACGTTCCAAATCATCCAGATCCTTTTTTTCAAAATCAGCCGCATACCCGCTGTTCCGTATCTGCTGCTGAATGCCCTCGATAACTGCCGGTGTTTTCACCAAGAAAGCGCGCACTGCGCCTAATTCCAATGCCGGCGGTTCGTTCGATTGGGAAAAACGCTGCTCCCAATCCGAACGCAACGGAGGATTCGACACAAACGCCACAGCCGCGCGCTGCGCGATGAGCGCTTCCATATCCTGCCGTAAAACCTTAAAATGCGCGGCCAAAGCCAATGTCCCCGGATTTCGACGGACATGAACGATATTGATATCTTTATCCCATAATTGAAAATCGGTTTTATACACGGAATCAATAAGCGGCAGGCTCTGCCCCACTGATTCCTGAAAAAGCCGGGACAGCGACTGCCGCAGCTGTACCGCCAAAACATCATTACCGGATTTGATGGCATGCGCCCATATTTTTAACTGAAAGACAATCATTTTTTGCGCATCCCACCTTTTTTGCGTCAGATCGGAGCGATTTTGCCCGGCAGCGGTTGCACTCCAATAATCGACGGCCTGCGCCATCAGAAAAGCCGTTTCCGCATCGCGGGGATCAACGCGACTGAGCACATCCGCTCCTTCCCCCAATAACATGCCCGCCATATAGGATAACGCCCGGATACGCGCATCCGGATGCGCGGTACGTTGCGCGATAAAAAACGCCTCCATATCCCGGCGAATCGAATCATAGAGCGGATATTCCACCGCCGGACGAATAAGGCCGGCCATCACATAAAACAACTGCCATTGCCGTTCAAAATCATGCGCAGATTGGTTAAATTCCGCCATGAGTGCGGCAATGGCCCGCTGTTTTGCAGCTTCATCATTTTTGTTTTTTCCCGAGCCGGTCCAGATACCCTTGGGGAATTTTGGTTTTGCGCCCCCCAGCCACGCCTGAACCGCCGTATCGGAAGAAGGTTTCAATGCGGGTAGAATAAACGACTCGACATTGGCATAACTGCCTTCGGCCCGCGCGGACGAAACAACGGCGCCGGCAGGAGAAAGTCCCAACGCAGCCTCGACATATGCCAGAACATGCGCATCGGCTTCCTTTGTTTTTAATTTTACTTTTTGCTTTAATTGGCCGGCGCCGTCGGATTTTTCCTGCAAAAGAGAAAACATAATCTGCGCTAATGCCCGCGCGCCGGCCCGGCGCAGCAACGCATGTTCCTGCGGGTTATGCATAAAATCAAGCAATCGCGCCAGCAATTTATCATCGGCCGCAGCAGGGTTCTGCCCCAATGCCAACACCGCGGCCAGTTCCTGGTAAAGCGGCGACCGTCGCGTCATATCATCCGGCGCCGGCAACAGATAATTAACAATCGTCTGCTTCTCCCGCGTATCGACAATCGCCCCAAATTCACTTTGATATTGGGTTCGCACCGCCAGCACCGGAGACGTCTGCTCAAAAAAACGAAAAATTTCATCGTTAAACTGCTGTTCCAATGCCGGAGGAAACGCCACCGTATGCGACCCCGGCAAAAAAGCATAACTATCCGCGCGCAGCTTTTGCGACGCGGAATCCCGCGTATCCCCCATGAAAAAATCCATGCCCGGCAACGACTGCGCGCGCCCTGGAGAAATCGCAATTGCAGAGACGCCGATAGCACCCAGTGCAACCACTAAGAGGGACAGAACTGCGGTATCGACCGGTGAATCTCCGCTCGCGTAAAGCGGAGTTATTTTGAGAAAAGATGTCTGCGAAGCCGGCGCGGCACTCGGCGTTAGCCCGGATATTTCACCAGGAAGGTGAAATATCCGGGCTAAGCCAGCGCGCTGCCCAAAGTAAAAAGCCGTCTGCAGGGCGCCTTGTAAACGCAAACGCGGCGACAAATTGCCCGGATTTGCCTCCGAACGCGCACCAAATACGGCGCCGCCTGCCCAGACCAAATCTGCGGAGAGCATTGCCTGAACCAAAATCGCACTTATCAGCTTCCACCGCTGCCGTTTGCTTGCTCTCACGACCTAATCCTCCTGACATACCGTGCGTTCCAGCTATCACTCACTGCGCCGGTTATTTTTACGAGAATATCCTGAAAAGAAGAAATCTAAAAGACATCACAAGTTTAGCCGCTAATCATGGACAAGCTGAATCAGGGGCGTGACGTTTATGTGACAAAAAAACCTCCGGCAATCAAACATTGCTTATGCGCAGAGGTCAAAAAATTATGGCTGTCCCATTACAGACACGAATCACCGTGTACTGATCGACAAGAAAATACGCTCCCCCCCGGTTGCGTGAATTGTCTTGTCGCAGGAACAGCCGAAATGTTCACACATTCAAAAAGGCAACGAATGTATCGTTACACCGATTTATCCGGGATTCCTGTCCCGCTTTTTTCATCATCTTCAGGAACTGTATCCTTGCCGATAACCCGCTCCCTATGGTGTTTGACGACCTGCGCTTTTACCATATAAATAATATCTTCGGCGATATTTGTCGCGTGGTCGCCGATCCGTTCTAAATGCCTGGAGACCAGCAATAACGGTACGGCGCGCGGCGCCGTGGAAGCATCCTTGGTGATAAACTCGTTGATTAATTCATCCTGAATGGCATTTTTGAGCTGATCGACCTGCGCGTCGGACAAAATAACCTCTTTGGCTTTTTGTTCATCCTGGTGCACATACGCATCAATCGCCTTTCTGACCATTTCCAGAGCCAGTTCCGTCAAACGCGGGATATCGACCAGGGGTTTAAGCAGCGGGGCAGTGCCGAGCTCAAGCACGCGCTGGGCGATATTGACGGACATATCGGCTATCCGTTCCAATTCCGAATTCATTTTAATGCCCGTAGAAATAATAAACCGCAAATCGCGCGCCATGGGCTGGTGGAGCGCCAGAAGATTAATCGCTTTTTGCTCGATGCGCAATTCCATTGCGTCGATTGCCGCGTCGTCGCTGATAACCTGTTCGGCTAAGGCATGATTCATCGTCTTCAACGCATCCACCGATTTACGGATTGATTCCTCGACCAATGCGGCCATCTTCAACAAATCATTATTCAATTCCCGCATTTCTTCCTGAAAAAACCGTTCCATAATTAATCCCTTTCTATCGCTACGCCGGCGGCACCGTTAAAAAAAATTCGCGTACGTTGTGTAAAATCAAATCCCGCGCCGCGCGAAACTCTTCTCGTGAACCTCCCTGCGGATCCGGGATATTCCAAACAAGATACTCCCGCCCCGGCACAACCGGGCACACATCCGAACAGCCCATTCCGACCACAAAATCATATGTCCGTGCGCTCAATGCCGCGCACCCTTTTGACTTCGCGGCGCTGATATCGATGCCGATTTCCGCCAAAACTTCCACCGCCTGCGGATGAACAACGCCGGAAGGGCGCGAACCGCAACTGAACGGCTCGATACGTCCGCCGCCGTAATGCCGCGCCAATCCTTCGGCCATTTGGCTCCGGCAGGAATTCTGCACACAAACAAAAAGCACACTATATATCACCCAAACCTCCCCGTAATATAATCTTCGGTTATTTTTTTGCGCGGCTTCGTGAACATAATATTCGCCACATCATATTCAATGAGTTCACCCAACATAAAAAACGCGGTGAAATCCGAAATGCGTGCCGCCTGCTGCATATTATGCGTGACAATCACGATCGTGTATTTTTTTTTCAGCTCGTGAATCAACTCTTCGATTTTCAAGGTGGCCAATGGATCGAGCGCCGAAGCCGGCTCGTCCATGAGTAAAATTTCCGGCTCGACCGCCAATGCGCGCGCGATGCAGAGACGCTGTTGTTGGCCGCCGGAAAGCTCGAACGCACTTTTATGCAAACGGTCTTTGACTTCATCCCACAGCGCCGCTGCCTGCAATGACTTTTCCACTTTTTGCTCAATATATGCTTTATCCTTAATCCCCCCGATCCGTAATCCATAGGCGACGTTTTCAAAAATCGTTTTCGGGAAGGGATTCGATTTCTGGAATACCATCCCGACGCGGCGTCGCAAATGCACGACATCCACGTTTTTTTGCAAAATATCCTCGCTATCGATCAGAATCGTTCCACTCGTGCGCACGCCGAGAATTAAATCGTTCATCCGGTTCAACGCGCGCAAAAACGTCGATTTACCGCAACCGGAAGGACCGATAATTCCGGTGATCCGGTTCGCTTTAATGCTCATCGTAACATTTTTAATCGCCGGGACATCGCCATAGGACAAACTGAAATTTGAAACTTTGATTTTCACATCGTGCATCGCTTTATTCCTTTTTCATGGTGCGCAAACGGGCGCGCAGGATAATCGCCGCTAAATTTAACGCCAGGATCAACCCGATCAATACCAAGGCGGTGCCGTAGGCCAACGGCCGGACTTTAGCCACGGCATGGTGCTGCGTCGACATAATATAGAGATGGTACGGCAAAGCCATGAACTGGTCGAACACCGATTTCGGCAATTCCGGCAGAAAGAACGCCGCGCCGGTGAATAATATCGGGGCGGTTTCGCCAGCCACGCGCGATAAGCTCAAAATCGTACCGGTAATCATACCGCCCAGCGCGTAAGGCAAAACATTAGTGCGGATGGCCTGCCACTTAGTTGCCCCCAAAGCCAACGCGCCTTCGCGGTAAGCCATCGGAACGTTTTTCAACGCTTCCTCGCTGGCCGTAATCGTCCAGGGCAAGGTCATCAGTCCCAACGTACACCCGGCGGAAAGAATCGAAGTGCCGAATTTAAACAACTGCACGAAGAGAACAACCCCGAACAAACCGTAGACGATCGAAGGCACACCGGAAAGATTGCGTATGGATATACGGATTACCCGCGTCAGCGCGGTATCCGCGGCATATTCATTCAAATAAATCGCACAGCCGATGCCCAGCGGCATACCCAAAACTGCCGCGATGCACGTTACGCACAACGTCCCCAAGATTGCCGGGAATATTCCACCGGCAGTCATACCTTGACGGGGCGCGGCGCTTAAAAATTCCCAAGACAGCGAACCGCTGCCTTTTTGCCAGATATGCCCGAGCAGCAGCGCAAGAATCAACACCACAAATAAAGCGCAGGTGCGCAGAAAGAAAAACCCGAAAAACTGTGTTAATGTCCGCATCCGCATCATAATTTACCGTTGCATTTTTTGAAAATTATGCAGCACTAAATCTGCAACCAAATTAATCATAAACGTAATGATAAACAAGGTCAAGCCGATGGCAAATAAGCCGTAATAGTGCGTCGAATAATACGGGACTTCGCCTAATTCAATCGCGATCGTCGCGGTCATCGTACGCACCGCATGCAGGTAACTGGTCGGCAGAGCGGGCGCGCAGCCGGTGGCCATCAGCACCGTCATCGTTTCGCCGATCGCCCGTCCCATGCCCAACATGCATGCCGCAATAATTCCGGAAAGCGCCGCGGGAATTTTAACGCGGATAATCGTCTGCCATTTCGTCGCGCCCAGCGCCAGCGAAGCCTGCTCGAATGAACGCGGCACGCTGACCAGCGCGTCTTCGGTGATGCTAATAATCGTCGGCAGGGCCATAATCGCCAACAGAATCGAACCGTTGACCGCGTTTAATCCGTTCGGCTGACGAAAGAATTTCGCGAGCATGGGGTTAACCACGACGATACCGATGAACCCGAGGACAACCGACGGTATGGCGGCGAGCACCTCGATCAGCGGCTTGGCAATTTCCCGCACACGCGGTCCGGCGACGTCGCAAAGATATGCTGCCGCGCCGATACCGATCGGAATGGCGATCGCCAAAGCTCCCAACGTCACCAAAAACGTGCTGACCAGCATCGCGATAATACCGTACGATTCTTTCTCATACCCTGCCGGATCCCAATGAACCGTAAAAAAAAATTCCCGCAGGTCGATTTCGCGAAATGCCGGAGCGGCTGTTTTCAAAAGGATGGCAAAAATGCCGGCCAATACGACAATAACCAAAATACCGTTTATAAAAAAGAGGCTGTGAAAAAAACGCTCTTCAATTTTCCTCGCCCTATATTTTTTCACAGCCTCAGCGTGTTTCATCACAATTACTTACCCATTACTTTATTGTTAAAATCGATATATTCCTGCGGCAGAGGGAAAAACCCCTCTTCTTCCACGATGCGTTGGCCTTTCGGCGAGAGTTCGAACGCCAGGAAATCGCGCACCGCTCCTTTCGGCGTGCCGTTGAGATACTGATAGAGCGGCCGCGCCAGCGGATACCTCCCGCTGTTCACCGCGGCGCTGTCCAAGGGGCTTAAGTAATCCGCGCCGTCCTGTGCGGCAACTTTCACCACCGTCACGCCCCGGGAATCATTTTTAATATAGCCGACTCCGACATAGCCGATTCCCGATTCATCAGCGCGCACGGATTCGACGATTTGCGCGTTGCCGTTGGCCCGGTTCATTTTTTTTGAATAATCCCCCTTCAGAACCGACTCCATAAAGAAAACATACGTTCCAGAATTTGACTGCCGTCCATAGAGCGTTATGGGCATATTCACACCGCCGACCTCTTGCCAATTCGTTATTTCACCACGGTAGATCGCCCCGATCTGCTGCTTAGTCAAATTCTTTACCGGATTCGCCGCGCTCACAATCACACACAACCCGTCGATCGCTACCGCAATGTATTTCACATCCACTCCCCCGGTCTGCGCTTTCTGAATTTCCGAAGTCTTCATCAAGCGCGAGGAGTTGGCAATATCACATTTGCGGTTGATCACCGCGGCGATACCGGTACCGGAGCCGCCGCCGGTCACGGCAATTGAATCGTCCGCCTGCTCCATATACACTTCCGCCAAACGCTGGACTAAATTAATCAGCGTGTCCGAGCCTTTTACCTGAATCGTCGCAGCGTGCGCTGCCCCAGCCAGGGCAAAAACAGTAACCATCGCTGTTCCAATTATTCCAAATTGCTTCATAAACTTCCTCCTCGTTTATTCGTGCCATCCGTACCTGAGCTACTACCGGATAGCCGGTAACCGCCCGCACCACCGTTTCTTTAGCTTCGATTAAAATTTCACCACGCAATCGACCTGGTATAAACTCTGTTCTTTTTTCGTCGAAGCCTTGATCGTCTCGGATCGGTAATAATCAAAACCGAGGCTGACGTTCTTAGCCAATCCGTACTGAAAAATGACTTCGTACCCTTTCACATCGGTAATACCGCTGATCACGTCGGAATCCGGCAGAAAATCCAACCAGGCGTCTTTCTCCAATTCGCGATATAGCGCATACACCTGCCAGGTACCCGGATCACTGATTCTCTTATCGCCGAATTTTACCCCGTAGAGAAAACCCGTATTCTGGTCATCCGGATCAGGATTCTGGATATAATCGGCCACCAAAGAAACGTAGTTGACTAATTCACGTTTCTCCGCGTCTTTTTGCAAATTGACCCCTAACTCCGCGCTGAATCCCAAACAATCATAATCGTACCTGAAATCACTACCCCGCAACGTATTCGTACCGCCGCCGTGCTTAGGGGAATGCAGCGTGTTATACGGCTGACCCTGGACGCTGTTCGTCAGATAATAATTGATACTGCTCTTCAGATTAATCATTTCCGTCACGTCATACGAAAATCCCGGCTGGAGCATCACCATAGTCGGCTCAGCGCCGCCGGAAAGCTCATCAAGCAACAAATAGTTAAAATTCAAGAAAAGGTCGAGCCCGCTGACGACGTTAAACAAATCGCCGTGAATTCCGATGCCTTCCGGATTGATATCCGTATCCCACAACAAATCGGAAACCGCCCAGAACATATCCTTCTGCGTCGGCTTGCCCATCGTCACAAACAAATTGCTCAGCGGCGAATATTTTGCGTAGGCGTAATCTAAGGTAATCGTTTTGGGGCTGAACACATTATCCAACGTCGCATTCGTCGAGCGCCGGTCGTCAACGCCGGTGGCAAGGCCGAAACCGACTTTCCATTCATTATTGGCCATGGCGTCCGCCCCTAACCGGAACCGGATTCTCCCGCGCTCTCGCTTGGCCGTACTCTTCGAAGACCCGCTGGTTGTATCGGTTTCTTCGTTCTGGTAGCGGGCGCGAAAATCGCCTTTAAATTGCATCGTCTGGATCCACGAAGGCAAGCTATCCACGCGGCCGGCGGCCATATCCTTACCCAACTGAGTTTTTGTTTCATCAAGCAAAATCTGCGCCTCGCTCGGCGTCAAAATATCCTTTGCCACTAATTTTTCCACCAGCAAATCTACTTCGCCGGCGTAAGCCTGTCCGGCAATCATCATCGCTGCCGCCATTGCCAACCATCTCAACCCTTTATTCATGCACCGCCTCCTTTATATTCCCTTCACCAATTGTCCTGCATCCGCCGCGTAACCGGGATCGTTCGCCCGGATGGGACTCTATCCGGATTATCCAACCAGCCGCATTCTCCGGAGATGACGAATCGCCGTCTCCACCGACCGTAACGAATCGTCAACATACTGCCGTTCAAACCGTTCGGAATTTTCCAAAGTAAATAATACACTCTGCAACGATGAAAGATACCCGCGGATATTGCTCAACAAATAATCTTTCTCCAACCAGGAAAGATTTTGTCGCATCAACCTGCCACCCCCTTCCTCCACATTTGTGCGCCGCAACGGTTTACTCGCCGTACACAACATTGTTACAGAAAAACAATACCGAAACCGCATGAAGGGTTTATGGCGGAATTGTGAACTTTCGGTGACAGGGTTTTTGAAAAACTGCGGCCGGATTACTCAGCGATGGGGATAGTAAACGTGAACACCGTGCCCAAACCGACGGTGCTGCGCACGGAGACCTCGCCGCGGTGCGCCTGAATGATATGCTTGACGATGGACAAACCAAGGCCGGTCCCGCCCATATCGCGGGAGCGGGCCTTATCCACCCGGAAAAAACGTTCAAAAATACGCGGCAGCGCATCGTCCGGGATACCGACGCCGGTATCTTCGACTTCGACCTGAAGTAATTTTTCCTGACGGCGCGCACGCACGGTAATCGTGCCGCCGGCCGGCGTGAATTTAATGCTATTGTCGATGAGATTTACCAAAACTTGCTGCAGTTTATCGCTATCCGCATGCGCCGGCGGCAGATCGCCGGGTATATCCACTACGAAGCGCAACTCTTTTTCTTTCAAACGCCGCGCCATCACTGCCGCCACCGCATCGATTACCGTTGGCACAGAAACCGGCGCCCGCGCTAAGCGCAATTCCCCGGATTCGATGCGGGCCAAATCGAGCAAATCATTGATCAAAGCGGTTAAACGCCGCGATTCTTCATGGATAACGTTCAAAAAATCACGCGCGTGCTCCGGATCAGCCAACGCTCCATCCAATAACGTTTCCGCGTATCCTTTAATATTCGATACCGGCGTACGCAATTCATGCGACACATTGGTGACAAAATCCTGGCGGATTTTTTCCAGCCGGCGCAATTGCGTCACATCCTGGAACAAAAGCACTGCGCCGTCGATTTCTTCGCCGCGCATCACCGCCGTGGCATGCACAAGCAGCCGCCGATCCTTATCCGTCAGCAGCGAAATTTCCTTGAATTGCACTTTTCGCTTCACCTGCACCGCACTTTCCGTCAACCGCTGAATATCCAAATTACGGACAATCTCAATCGGCGAACGGCCGAGCGGATCTTCACGCACACCGAACAACTCGCAGAGCTTCTTATCCATAAAAATTATCTTACTCTGCCGATCGACCATCAGCACCCCTTCGAACATACTGAGCAATACCGCCTCCAGGCGGGATTTGTTTTCCGCGACTTCCGCCAAACGTTTTTTAATTTGTTCCGACATAAACTGCATAGATTCGGCTAAATCGCCGATTTCGTCATCACGCCGAAAGCACAGCCGTTGGGAATAATCGCCGGCGGCAATCAGCCGCGCCTGCCGCGCCACCATGGTCACCGGACGGGAAATATACACCGCCGTCAGGTAACTGACCAAAGCGGCAAGCGCAAAACCGCCGAGCAACCCCAGCCACAGGATATGCCGAAAGCGCTGCAAAAGCATGCCCAAATCCGTCAAGGGCATGGCCAAGCGAACGTAACCGTTAAAATCGGCGGTACGGCACGGCAGCGCGACATAAAGAAACGGCTTGCGCACGGTTGTGCTGAAGCGAACGCTCACCCCCTGTCCCCGTTCGCGCGCCTGCTGAATTTCCGGGCGAAAGCGGTGGTTCTCCACTGATTCAATCTGTTCCGGCGCCAAGGAAGAGTCCCCCTTCACCACCCCTTCCCGATCGATGATCGTCACGCGCACCGCCAAATCCGCGCCGATCGCGTCAGCCAACGTATCCAAACGCGCCACCGACACGCTCTCTTTTTCGGTTTCGACGATACTGACGGCCAAACGTGCCTGCCGAAAGAGCATCGTTTCCACATTTTGCTGCAAGTACCCTTTGACCTGATACGCCAGAAAGGCAATCATAAAAATCAAAACGGCACTCACCGTAGCA
>JAMWCB010000149.1 GCA_023819605.1 Candidatus Omnitrophota bacterium | reverse complement strand
AACGATTTCACGATGATGAGTTCTTGAATAAAAAATTGCTCATTCACTCAACTTGATTATGTTACATTTTCATGTAGCAAAAATGTTTCATCTTGACGTAGTAATAACATTGTTTTAAAAAAATGGCTGCGGTATAATGGAGCTCGTTCGGGATCGAAACCGCTGTGTGCGGGGAATGTGTATGGAAAAAAAAATATTGCGGGAATTAGTGATGGTGAGCCGGCAGATCGCTGCCGCAGGGCTGGTGGTCGGGTCTTCGGGAAATATCAGTTGCCGCCACGGGCCGTACATGTACATAAAGCGGAGCGGCCTTTGGTTGGAACGGGCGAAAATCAGTGATTTTATCGCGATGGATATTAAAACGAAGACGGTAGCCGGGAAGAGTAGCCGGCGGCCGAGTTGTGAATTCCCGTTGCATGCTGCCTGTTATCAGGCGCGCGAAGATATCCACTGGGTGGTACATACGCATCCATTATATATTACGGCATTGATGCAGGCCGGCGTACGGCTGCGCTGGCAGGGATTTGAAGCGGCGATGATTTTGGGCGATTCGCCGGCAGAAGTTGCGTTCTTTTCTCCGGGCAGCGAAGCATTAGCGGAACAGGTCGCGCGGGCGGCAGCGGTTCATCCGGTTGTTTGCCTGCAAGTCCATGGGTTGGTTACCGTGGGAGCCGGGGCAGCGGAAGCATTGCACCGGAGTTTGTTGGCTGAGCGCATGGCCCAGATGCAATTGCTGAGCCTTCAGGCGCAACGAGCCATTTCTTCCGTATGAATAGTTCATTTCCTTCTTGAGGTTCAGGCATGATTGATGCGACGGTGCACGAACGTATCAATGCCGCACTGCATTTTCGGATGACCGATCGTTTGCCGTTGTGCGATTTTTTGGATAACGAAAGGCTTTTTCGGTATTTTTCGCCGGAAGGGACGATTGGCCTGGCGGAAAAAGCGCGGGCATATCAAGAATTGGGTATTGATGTTTGCTGGCGCTGCGAACGCCGCCAGGTACGCGAAAGCGGATTGCGGCGGGTCATCGGATGGTGGCACCGCCGTCCGCGCAGCCGCGTCTTGAGCGAAGCGGAGCTGCGGGCTGAGGTGGAAGATTTCCGCAGCCGGCAGCGCCTGTTTGAACCGCGAACATACTTGGCGATGAATGTTCCCGGCTGTTTGAGCGATGCCGTTGCCGCCGTCGGGATAGCGGATTTTGCCCGCCGGATGTACAGCGACCCGTTTGATATGGAACGGTTGATCGAGGTATTCGCTGAAAATTTATATCTGCGGGCCGATGCCTTGACGCGGGATCAGCGGGGCGGTATTTTTTTTATCCGGGAAACATTGGCGCGTGGCCGGGAGATGTTTTTTTCGCGTCATTTTTTAGAGAAAGCCTGGGCGCTGCGTATCCGAAAGATTGTCGATTTATTGCATCAGCGGGACGTAAAAGTAGTTTTGCACTCGCCCGGTAATTTCATGCCGGTGGTCGATATTTTGGTGGATTGCGGCATTGACGGCCTGCATCCGCTGGAAGCTGCGGCAGGTATGGATTGGCAGCGGTTGCGGCAGGAATATTCTACCTTGGTATTGTTTACATCCTTGGATATCGGGACAGATGCGCTGTCTGATGTTCCGGACGTTGTTGCCGCGGCCATGACCATGTCGGCGCATCTGGTCGCGAATCGCGGAGTTTTTTGCGGCAGCTTGGGCGACGTTACCCCTGCGTTGGGTTTGCCGCGAATACTTGCTTTTTATACCGCGCTGGGCGAGGCGACGGTAACGGGATTATGAAGAAAATAAATGTTTCACAGATGATGGGCGGGCAGGGTGGAAAAATTCTTTTGATTGGGTTCGGCATATTGTTGGCGTTTGTCTGTTTGGAAATTATTTTACAAATCGGCGGTATGCTTGTATCGATTCGCTCGACAATATTCAATAAGCGTTCGGCAAAAGCGTCGGCTGCCGTGAGAGTTCTGTGTTTGGGGGAATCGACAACGCTCAACTATGTGCCGTTTTTGGAAGCGGCTCTTCGGCAAGCGGTTCCGGAGCTTTCCCCTGTGGTTATAAACGGCGCGGTCAGTGGCGTGACTACGGAATTTATCGTTAATAATTTAGAAAAAAATATTGTTCGATATTGCCCGGATATCGTGGTCACGATGATGGGAATTAATGATTCCCGGTCCGATGTTCGTGCTGTCCGTTCCGCAGAGCGTTCTTGGAAAATATTTTATTTTTTGCGATTGCTCGGGCAGCATGTCGGGAATACCGTGCAGCCGGATCCAATGAGCGTAAAAAAAAATAAGGCGGCGGTTTTTGAGACGGAATCGTCGCGATATCATCTCTTGCGGCGTGCATGGAGGGAACCTGATTTTGGGAGAAAGGAAGCGTTGTTTAAATCGATTTTGGAGAAATATCCACATGATTCTGAAGCATTGATGGGATTGGCGACGGCCTATTCTCGTGAAAATCGTTATACGGAAGCAGAAGAGTTACTGCGTAACCGCTTGCCACCTTGCGTCTGGACGTACGGAGAATTGTTGCGCCTGCACCTGAGGCAGCAGCGTTTTGCTGATGCGGAAGCGTGTCTGGCTGCAGCGGTATCCTTTTGTCCTTCTTATGTAATCGATGCTTTTTACATGCAGTTTTACCAGGCACGAGGCCACGACGAACAGTCGTTGAGTAGTCTGCAGCGTTCGATACGTAAGGTGCGCAGTTTCTTTAAGCGGGAAACGGTTGAAAATTACCGGCGCGTAGGAGAAATCTTGCGCCGGCGTGGGATTATCTGGATATGTGTACAATATCCTCTGCTTCCGGTCGACACGGTGCGGAATATGGCCGGCAACGAACATGGCGTATTCTTTGTCGATAACGAAGAAGCTTTTCGCAGAGTGGTATTGCGGGACGGTTATTGGGACTATTTTACGGATAACTTTGCCGGGTTGTTTGGTCATTTAACGACCAAGGGAAACAAACTTTTATCTGAACAAATCGCCGCAGTAATAACGAAGCACTGTTTAGAGGTGCCTGGCGAGGCAGATATGCCGTACGCAAAATGAACGGCATATGCGTGGCCTATGTTGCGGCAAGGGAACGATTGGTTTTGACAAAGGGGTACCGCATAGGTCCCGGGGTGAAAATCGAGAAAAACATTGTTTTTTAGTAGGGTATCGTTATAATAAATGGTGCAACAATATAGTACATTATTTATCGTCGCAACGCCGATTGGTAATTTAAAAGATATCACGTTGCGCGCATTAGAGGTTTTAGCCGCGGTTGACGTGATCGCCTGCGAAGATACGCGGCGAACGCGTATTCTGCTCCAGCATTATAAAATAGAAAAACCACTGGTGAGTTATCACGCGTATAGCAAACTGCAGCGCACGGAATATCTGCTGCAGGCGCTGCGTGACGGCCGGACGGTAGCTGTGGTCAGCGATGCCGGCACTCCGGGAATTTCAGATCCGGGGGTGGCTTTAATTGCCGCGGCGTTGCAGGCGGGAGCGCGGGTGGAAGCGATTCCCGGCGCAACCGCATTTGTGCCGGCGTTGGTTGTTTCCGGCAAGCCGGCGCATCAGTTTATATTTGAAGGATTTTTGCCGGTAAAACCGGGAGCGCGCCGGCGGGCATTGTCCGTATTGAAGTCCCAGCATCGTACCGTTGTTTTTTATGAGTCCTCCCATCGCTTGCGGGCTTGTTTGCAGGATGTGGCGGATATTTTCGGCGAAAATCATCCGATAGTTGTGGCGCGGGAATTGACAAAAAAGTTCGAAGAGGTCCGGCGTGAACCGGCGACAGCGATGGTGAAGCATTTTCGCGATACGCCGCCCAGAGGTGAATTTGTGGTTGTTGTGTGAGGAAAGGGGAGAGTATGAGCGAGTTCCACAAAAAAACACTGCTGTTGCTGGAGGATGATGATGTGTTGCGGCGTTATCTTGCCAAATTATTGCGCGCCGATCAGTACGTCGTGCAGGAGACGGAAACCGTGGCAACGGCGCTTGCGATGGTTAAGACGCACGCGATTGATTTGATTATTGCCGATTTGAAACTTCCGGATGATACGGCGATCGGTTTGATCCGGCGGCTGGCGCATGAAAATCGCCGGATACCGGTTTTGATTATCACCGCTTACGGCGAGTGGGAAACATATCTGGAGGCGCTCGACCTGGGAGTCCTCGATTATTTGAATAAACCGATCGAGTATACGGATTTGCGGGAAAAAATTGAATCTTTATTGGGAAAAGTAGAACAGGAATACAATGGCCAGGATTAATAATCCCCGCGGCGGCGTTCTCTCCCCGCCGTTATTTGCGGTGTTTTGCTCGGGGTTCGGCTCTAATCTACAGGCAATTATCGGCGCGGTACGCCGGAAAAAAATGCGGGCGGTATTGGCGTTGGTCGTCAGCGACCGGGCGGATGCTTTTGCTCTGGTGCGGGCGCGGCGCGCCGGTATTGCCATCCTCGTCGTTGATCCGGCGGATTTTTCCGACCGCAGCGGTTATGAAAAATATTTAGTGCGGCAATTGCGCGCGCGCAAGATTACGCATGTGGTTTTAGCCGGATTTATGCGCATACTGAGCCCTTATTTTGTGCGTTGTTACCGGCAGCGCATCGTCAATATTCATCCGTCGCTGCTGCCAGCGTTTCCGGGAAAAGACGGTATTGCCGCGGCGCTTGCGCATGGAGTGAAGGTGAGCGGAGTGACGGTCCACGTGGTTGATCAGCGCGTTGACCACGGGCCGATCATCGCGCAGCAGGCGATTGACGTGCGCCCGGAGGATACGCGCGACTCACTGGCGCAGCGGATCCATCGGGTTGAATATCGCATTTATCCGCGCGTGTTGTCCGCGTGGTTTGAGAACAAGGTGGTTATTGAAGGCAGAAAGGTCAGGATTGACGATGGAAACACCGGCAGCAAAGATTAAATTCGGCACTTCCGGGTGGCGGGCAATTATTGCGGAAGATTTTACGTTTGAAAATGTCCGTCTGGTTGCGGCGGCGATCGGCGCGGTAGTCCGCGGCCAGGCAGCGCAGCCGCAGGTTATGGTGGGATATGATACGCGCTTTCTTTCCGCGCAGTTCGCGCGCGCGTGCGCCGAAGTCTTGGCGCAGCAGGGAATTAGTGTGTGGCTTGCCGAACGCGATGTGCCGACGCCGGTGATTGCCCACCACATCATTGCGCGGAAGTTAAGCGGCGGGGTCAATTTTACGGCCAGTCACAATCCGCCGTGCTATAACGGCATAAAATATTCGACCGCCTACGGTGGCCCGGCGCCGAAAGATATTACGCAGGCCATTGAAGAGCAGATTGCGTTGTTCCAGAGACAGGGTGTGCCAGCCTCTGCCCGCGCGGCGGCGGCAATTCGGACATTCCATCCGCGTCCGTCATACGTCGCTGCCCTGACCGGTCTTCGGGATATCGCGTGGAGGCGAAGAGCGCGGC
>JAMWCB010000014.1 GCA_023819605.1 Candidatus Omnitrophota bacterium | reverse complement strand
CTCGTCGCCGGCTTCCGGCACCATGCCATACGCGGAAATCATGCCGTTCTTGGTCAACGCAATATCCGAAGTTCCGGCGCCGATGTCCAGCAGCAGAATATTCAATTTCCGGATATCCTGCGGGATAATCGCAGTAATTGCCGCGATCGGCTCGAGGGTGACATTTGCCGCTTCCAGACCGGCCTTTTTCAACACGCTCACCATGCTGTTTAAAACCACCCGCGGCAAAAACGTCGCGATGATCTCAACTTCCATTGTTTTTCCCTGGTGCCCGACGAGCGTGCCCATGGCCACGCCGTCTAAGGCATAATAAACTACGCTGTAGCCGACACAATAATATTCGCCGCTGCCCCACTGTTTGTCTGAATCCCGCAACAGGCTGCCGACCGCTTCCATCTCCAGGTTACGGACATCCGTTTCGGAAATCTCCTCGAGAAGATCAATCGGCTTTGCCGATTTTTTTTGAAACGTCTTCAACGAACGCCCGGCTAACGCGACACCCGCCTGCCGCAAAGTAATGCCCCGGCGCTGTTCCAGGGCATGTTTGATATGAGCGACGACCTTGGCGACTTCCGTTATATTATGAATCTGGCCGTCAAGCATTGTCCGCGACTGGTGTTCCACGCACTCCGCGTCGACAATGCGCAACGTCTGCCCTTCCTGACGGGCAACCATACCGATAACCTTTCGGGTGCCGATATCCAGAGCAAAAATATCATCCGCGTGCGTCGACATATCCGGCTACTCCTCCTTTACGCAGGCTAAACGCCGATCGCGGAAAGAATCGTCCGCAAAGCTTCCGGCCGAGGTAAAAACAATTGCGAACATTCCAATTTTTTTTCCGCGACATAGAGTTCATTTTCCATTAAAAAAACTTCATCGGCGACTTGCCCGATTTCCGCCAGGATGAAATCAAGGATTGCGCCCAGCATATCGCAGGCCATCGCCGGAACCGTGCCGACCGCGCTGAGGCGGACGACCTGGGAAAGCGCGCTCAAATACGATCCGCAGAGAATTGAACCGATTTCCCGCAGGGCGGACTGGGCCAATTCGTCTTCCAGGGAAACGAACTTCTGCTGCAGCAGGCGCCGCACAAAAAATTCGGCGGTTTCCGGCGAAAACACGGTAAGCATCGTTCCCGGCATCTCTCGCACGACTTCCAAATAAATAACGTACATCAAGCGCTCCGGCCCGCCGAGCGCATACGCGATGCTATCCAATCCCAAAATCTCGGTCGACGGCACGCTGATATCGACCACCTCGGCGATCATTTGAGAAAGGGCGGTTGCCGCATTCCCGGATCCGATGTTGCCCATCTCACGCAACGCGTCCATCTGAATATCATTCAACCTGGCCATAGCGAGCCCTCCTCACGGCACTCACTGCCGCTGCCCCATCAGGGTAGCTACATCGAGAATCAGCGCAACCCGTCCATCGCCCAAAATGGTCGCGCCGGCAAATCCCTTGATCCCCTTCAAATGTTTACTCATCTGCTTAATCACTACTTCCTGCTGCCCGATCACTTCATCCACCACCAATCCGGCGCGGCCGCCGTTGCCTTCCACCACGACGACCGAAATCGTGTCTTCCACCGCCACCGCCGCTCCGTCATTACTCAAAACCTGTCTCATTCTGATCAACGGCAACACTTCATTGCGCAACGTGATCACTTCAAATTTTTCGATTCGCCGGACTTTTTTCTCGGCAATCTTGAGCGTTTCAGCGATATTCGCGATCGGCGCAGCGTACACTTCATCACCGACGCGTATCAACATCGCCCGGATAATCGCCACGGTCAGCGGCAACTTCAGAAAAAAACTGCTGCCCTGCCCCACCGTGCTTTCAAAGGTCACGCTGCCGCCGAGCGCCTCGATCCGACTGCGCACCACATCCATACCAACACCGCGCCCGGAGGTATCCGTAATCTGCTTTGCCGAACTGAACCCCGGCAAAAAAATAACATTCAACACATCCCGGTCGCTCATTTTCTCGATATCGTCGGCGCTGTAAAAACCCTTACGCACCGCCGATTCGCGCACCATGCGCGGATCGATGCCTTTACCGTCGTCGGACACCTTAATTAAAACATGCGTCCGTTCCCGCATCGCCTGCAAACGGATAGTGCCAATCGTTTCTTTATTCCGTTTGCGCCGTTCCTCCGGCAGTTCAATGCCGTGATCGACGCTGTTCCGCAACAAATGCACCAGCGGATCGGCGATTTCATCCAAAACGGTGCGATCGAGTTCGATCTCGCCGCCGGTCACGTCAAAATTCACCTGCTTACTTTCACTGCGGGCCAAATCGCGCACCATCCGGGGGAAACGGTCAAAAACCTGTGACATAGGGATCAAGCGCGCCTGCATAACTTCATCCTGCAGCTCGCTGCTCAGGCGGTCGATATTGGTTAAAATTTCACTCAACGATTGGTTCTGCTGCGCCTGGGCGACCTGAATCAGGCGAATTTTGGCGATCACCAGCTCGCCGACCAGATTCATCAATTTATCCAAGCGGGTCGTCGTAACGCGGACACTCTGTATTTTCCGGACATTACCGTGCTGAAACACTTCCGCGCGCTTTGCCGCGCCGGCGGAACCGTCCGCGGCGGCAGCCAAGGGCGCAGCCGTAACCTGCGCAAGCACCGCTTCCGGGCACAATTGCCGGACATCGGAGATGACCGTAACAACCGCCGATCCCACCTCCATAATTTTACCGACCGCCTGCTCGACCTGTTCCGGCGCATGCTTCGTCAACACTAAAACATAAAACGCACGGTCAAAACGGTTCAATTCCAAATCATCGACCGTGGGATTGGTTTTGATCACTTCGCCGAATTCGGCAAGTTTATTCATGACCATGAACACACGAACCGACTTCAACTGACAATCCAGGGAAAGCTTGACTTCCAGCATCAACACCGACGCGCTGGAATAGGCGACGGCAACCAGTAAATTATCCATCTCCATGGCCGACAAAGAAATGGGCACGGCCGCCTCCGCTGATTTTTGTTTTTTTACCGCGGACGGCGCTGCCGGCGTCACTGGCCGGCCGCCGCTGCCGTGCGCTAAAATCGCTTCCAATTGCGTAACGTTCGCATCGATATTGACGCCTAAATCTTTCTCGCTCTTAATTTCTTCCAACAATGATTCCAAAGTGTCCATGCACTGGAATAAAATATCGACGATCTCGGAAGTCACCGCATTCTTTCCGCCGCGCAGCAAATCCAGGACATCTTCCATCCGATGCGACAGACGGGTCAATGACTCAAAACCCATCGTCGCGGACATTCCCTTCAGCGTATGCACGCTGCGGAATATTTCATTAAGAATCGTAACCTTGCGTGGATCTTTTTCCAACTCCAGAATACCGGAGTTGATATTCTGCAAATGCTCTTCCGATTCCGTCACAAAAAGGGCGCGATACTGCTCCAAGCTCATCGAACAATACCTCCGCCAAAGCTTAAATGCATTTCAGCACCTCCATGCCCATATGCGGCAAACCGACGACGCGGTCAACCACGCCGGCTTCAATCACCGCCCGCGGCATGCCGTACACCACGCACGTCGACTCATCTTCGGCGAACGTTCTGCCGCCGGCGGCCTTAATCCGCTGCATCCCTTCAATGCCGTCACTGCCCATGCCGGTCAAAATAACTCCGATAATCCGGTTGCCGAATCCTGCGTCAACCAAGGAATTCATCATCACCGTCACCGACGGCCGCACATGGTGCACCGGCTCATCGCGCGTCAGGCGTATTACGGCCGCGGAGCCCTCGCAACGGACGACCATATGATAATCGCCGGGAGCTACAAACGCATGCCCGGCGACCACCACATCGCCGTCTTCCGCTTCTTTGACTTTAATTTTCGTCACCCAATTTAACCGCTCGGCCAACGACTTCGTGAATCCGGCCGGCATATGCTGCACAATCAAAAAAGCCGCCGAAATATCCGCCGGAAAATACGGCAAGAGATCTTTTATGGCTTTCGGGCCGCCGGTCGACGCTCCGATCGCGACGAATCTGCGGATATCCTGCCAAGCTGCCGCCGGCTGCGTTTCGCTCCGCCGCACCGCCGACGTGCGCGAAATACGCTGCAATACATCGCGCACCCGCCGCACATCCACCCCGCGGGCTTTTTTAATTTTATCGACAAGTATTCTCCGCAGGCCGGCGGCATCGGCAATTTCTCCCGCCGGCTTGACGATCACGTCAACGGCTCCGAATTCCATCGCTTTCAGCGCCGTCGGGCTCCCCGGCGGAGTATTCGCGCTGACCACGACCACCGGCGTCGGAAACTCTCCCATGATATACTGCAGAACCGTCAACCCGTCGATTTCCGGCATATTGATATCCAGGGTAACGACATCCGGTTTTAATTGCACAACCTTTAAAATCGCTTCTTCCCCGGACTTTGCCGGCTCCAAAACCTGAATCTCCGAATCGCTGCCCAACATATCGGCAAACATTTTCCGGTAGAGCGCGGAATCGTCGACAATCAATACGCGTATCACAGCACGCTCTCCCCATGCGCGACGGAACGAATCACAAAATTGCCGTTTTCCGCGAATAAATAAACCGAGCGCCCGTAATTGCCGCCGGTGTCTTCCGCCATCAGGCGTATGTTCATCGCATTCAATGTCTCTTTTACTTTTTCCACATTTCGGTTGCCGATGTTAAAGATTGATTCCGAGCGCACAAAACCGAACATATGCGCCCCGCCGGCAATCTTCGCTTTCAAGCGGCGTTTATCGGCGCCCGCCGCGCTCATCAATTCCACCAAATCAACGATCGCCGTGTTGGCAAATTTACCCCGGTTGGCCTGATTGCGTACCTGATCGATATCCGGAAGCATAATATGCGCCAGCCCGGCGATTTTTGCCGTTGCGTCGTATAACGCGACCCCGACGCAGGATCCCAAGCCCAGGGTTACCAGAACCAACGGCGGTCGTGCCGTTTTTAATTCGGCAATTCCCACATGCACTTCCTGCTCCGGCGACGCTTTATTTTCCATGCAATTCTCCAATCGCCTGTAAAATTGCCTCCATACTCCCGGGATTCGGCAACAGAAAAAAATGTCCGCACACACAGTGCCGCTGTTCGATAAATTCCGAATCAATGACCAGCGCGCACTCGGTAACCGCGGCCAATTCGATCAAAATATAATCAACCAACGCGCCGGCCATATCGATAATAATCGCGGGAGCGGAAGGAATCAAGCCGAAGTGAGTGAAACTCGACAAAGCAGTCAAATACGCCGCGGCGACGATCGAACCGGCTTCTTTAATCGCCGATTGATCAAATTCCGTAAAAACACTGCCGACGTCGCGCCCCGTTAAAATAGCGGATAACGCCTGAGCATCCGGCTGCGGAAAGAGAAGCAACAATATTCCGGGAGCGTCCCCTAAAACCTGCAGAACAACGGTAACCACCAATTTGTCCGCGCCGCCCACGACATCGGGCACCCGCTCAACCGGAACAAGATGAACGCGCGGCACGTTCATAGTGACAGGTCGGTTTAAAAATTGTGAAAGCGCAGTCGCCGCATTGCCTGCGCAGATATTGCCGATTTCTTTCAGTACATCTTTCTGCCGATCCGATAATTCAATTTTATCCTGAAGCAAGCCGGATAATCCTTTATCTTTGACTGATGACTAAATTCCATAGCCTCCACCGCAGGCATCAGCTCTCCAAAACCCGCTTTGCCGCCTCAATAACCCGCGACGGTTGAAACGGCTTAGTGACGAAATCTTTCGCGCCCGCCTGAATCGCCTCGACAACCAAGGCGTGCTGGCCCATGGCGCTGACCATAAGAATTTTCGCCTTCGGATCTTTCTGCATAATTTGTTTTACCGCCCCGATGCCGTCAATATCGCCGACTTTCGGCATAACAATATCCATCGTAACCAAATCCGGCTGAATTTCGCTATATTTATCAACCGCCTCTTTGCCGTTTTCGGCTTCACCGGCGACCTCATAACCTTCTTTTTTCAAAATGTCACCGATCATTTTCCGCATAAATACCGCATCGTCGACTACCAGCACTTTCAATCCCATACCGTTGTTCCTCCCTTTGCCCTGCTCAACACCACAAAAACTTCGATTAATTCGCAAAATCCTTGACTAACGAATCTTTGACCGCATCGACATGTTTACTCATATGCTGAATCTCTTCCGAGCTGAGCACCTCGTTAAGATCCAACAGGATTAAGAGCCGATCGCCGAGTTTACCGACGCCGCGCAGATAACGTTCATGGATTTCGGTCTGAATCAATTGCGGCGTGCGCTCAATCTGGTCTTTGGACAAACGCAACACTTCCGAAACCGAATCGACAATCATACCCACCGTATTGTCGCCGACTTCGACGACCATAATCCGCGTTGTATCCGTGCGGCCCTGCGACGGCAGGTCAAGGCGTTTCGACAAATCGATAACGGTAATAATCTGCCCGCGCAGGTTAACCACGCCTTCGATAAACGCCGGCGCTTTCGGCATGCGTGTGATACTGACGAGTTTAACGATTTCCCGTACCTGGTTGATATCGACCCCAGATTCTTCATCCTTGATACGAAACACAACCAACTGGATTTCTTCTTTGCTTGACCGCTCGACCGCCATGTGCTCCCCCTTTTATCGGTATTCCCCGCGCCGCCCATAACGCCCGCCGCTTATCGAACAAAAAACGCCGGCCTGCGTTATCGTTATTTTATATCAGCCTGGTTGCCGTTGTCAATATGGAAATCGGCCTGCACCGGGCGCGGCAGGCGAAATTATTCCACTTTAAATTGTTCAACCAATATTTTTAATTCCGAAGCGATTTTAGCCAACTCCGTGGCTCCGGACGTCATTTCCTGCATGGAAGCCGTCACTTCTTGCGTGCTGGACGACACCGACTGCGTCGAATGCGCATTGGACGTGGCCACATCCGCAACATCCGTAACCGCCGCCATAACTTTACGCGTCGCGTCAACCTGTTTCGGCACTAAATCGGCGATCTTCAACATAAAATCTTTCGCTTTTACGGTTGCCTGTGAGATCTGCTCCTGCACTTCCCCGGCCTTTTCCGCAATTTCCTTTCCCTCTTCGGCTTTACTGCGTTCGGTCAACGCCAATTGCACGGCCCGGTCGATTTCCGCGATAATTTTTTCGACCAGCCGGGAAATACGATGCGCGGCATCCGCCGAACCTTCCGCCAATTTCCGCACCTCTTCCGCGACTACCGCAAAGCCGCGGCCGGCATCCCCGGCGCGCGCCGCTTCAATCGCGGCATTGAGCGCCAGCAAATTGGTCTGATCGGCAAACGAAGTGATCGTGCTGACGATTTCGCCGATTTCCGTCGAGCTCGTTTTCAAATCCTGGATCGCCTGCGCGGAAACAACCGCCGCCTCGGTAATCTGCTCGATTTTTGAAACCAGCGCATCGACCGACTGTTTGCCGAGGTCGGCATTTTCCGACGACTCGACAACCCGTTCCGTGGCGCCGCGGGTATCCATAGTTACATTCTCGAGGCTTTCCGCTAAATCGGAAAAAACCCGTTTGATTTCTTCAATTTTATCCACCTGCAAATCCGCGCCGCGGGCAATGGCGATCACCGAATTACCCATCTCGGTAACCGAGGCGTTAATCTGTTGCGTGCTCGAAGAAAATTCCTGCGCGGAATTGGAAACCTGGCTGGACGCTTTTAAAATTTTCGAAAT
Organism: Candidatus Omnitrophota bacterium; assembly: GCA_023819605.1. Lineage (GTDB taxonomy): Bacteria > Omnitrophota > Gorgyraeia > B26-G9 > B26-G9 > JAMWCB01. Next base: position 18,527 of record JAMWCB010000014.1, on the reverse strand, counting down.
CAACGTGCGCATTTGTTCGAGAAACAAATTAAACCATCTTCCCAAATCTCCGATTTCATCATTGGTCGTAATGGCGACCTGTTGCGTCAAATCGCCCTTGCCTTGCGCGATATTGCGCAACATGCCGAGCATCGCCACCGCCGGTTTGGTAATCGCCTGCGTTAAAAAGAGAGCGATGATTATCAAAATACAGGCGACTACCGCCATTGATATCGCCAGCGTCGCCAGCATCATCTTCCCGACTTGGCCGACACTGTCGCGCACGTTATCGATTGCCTGCTCTTTCGTCACGTCCAATTCTTTGCCGATCTGCTGCCGGCTCTCCGTCAACCGCTGCCGCGCCTTTTCGATGACATCCGTCGCCCCTTGGACGGTTGCCGCGGTTTTCGTATCGATCTCCTGCGTCGTCTGGCGGCCGTAATCTTTTAACTGTTGGGGAATCTGCGTACGAAAACTTTCGATTTTTCCGGACAAACGTTTTTCCGTCTGATAAGCATTATCCATTTCTTTGGACTGCACATCCAGCAAACCGGCAATGATTTTTTCAAAAAGATTGTCGGTTATTTTCACGGAAGTCTTCACTTCCCGATCCAGATCCTTGCCGGTCTCCACGAGCATCAAACCGGATTCTTCTTCCATTTTCGCCGCAAAAACATCCATATCTTTGTAGATCTGGGCGAGCATTGCGTCATATTCTTGCTGCACCGCCTGTTTGATCTGTTCCTGCAGCACGGATATCACGTAATCCATAAATGTGTTTTTATCAAAACCGCCCGCTTTGCCGGACAATTCGTCAAGTTTGGCCAGAATACCGACGGTATTTTCATCGACTTTAGCGTTTACCTTCATCGCCGAACGGTCAAACCTCTCCCGCAGCCGCGCCAAAATCAGCCGCAGGCTCCGGATATTCGCATCGGTCGAATCCGCCAACGATTCCAAACGCAAGACGGCAATATCCCGCAGGATTCCCTGCGTTTTATCGTTTTCCTTTAAAATCGTCCCGATAGAATCCGAGGATTGGTTGATCGAAACGTTAAAGCCCTGGTCCATGGCTTTTTTTAAATCGGCAACGGATGCGCTCACATCGGTGATAACCGTATCAATGCTGGCGATGACATAATTTTGCAATTTTTCCTGCGCTTTAAACGTTATATCCTTTATCTCTTCCAAAGCGATCAAGCCGCTGGTTTCGCGCACACTCTGTTCGGCAATACCTTCAAATTTTGAAAAAATACCTTCGACATTTTGAAAAATATTTTCAAAACCGTTCGTAACCGCTCCGGTTACCACCTGTTTCAGGCGCACATTGGAAATCAAACCGGAAAGCATGGCGCCGAGCGCGGAAAAAATAATACTCGCGATGACCAACAGGAGAATTTTATGCGACAGTTTTAACTGCAAATGCTTCTCGCTTTGATTTTCGACCATAATCGATCTCCCGTTAATCGCCCAGTTTCGCCACAATCGTTTCCGCTTTTACGGATTTTTCCAACATTTCCATCGCCAACGCGCGTTTTAAAAGCGCGCTGACCTCTTTTTCTTCAACTGCCAACTGATCGAATCGAATCATTGACTGGTCCGTGCCCAGCGCTTGGGCAAAAAGATCGACGTCAAAACCCAGCACGTCTTTCTGATGCAAGGCCGCCTGGGAGCCGCCGGTTTTTTTACGGTCCACTTCGATAAAACGGCCGGACGCGTGCAAACTTTCCACCAATTCTTTAATCGCGCGCGGATTTTTTTCGATTAAATCCTGCCGCACTACGGCAACCAGGTCAATCATGTCCGGCAGAAAATTTTTTGCCGCAAAAACTTCCGTGGACAAACCTTCCCGCACGGCCATCTGGCCATACGGTTCCGGCAAAAGAAACCCGCTGATCCGTTTGGTCGCCAGCAAATTATTCGCGCGGTGCAGCGGGATACCGATATACCGAACGTCAATACCCAGCTTTAACCCATACGGTTCGACGATTGCCGCCAACGCCAGCAATTGTCCCGCGTCATTGCCAGGAATGCCGATCAACGCGTTGCGCAACCCCTTTTCCGATAAACCGGCCGGCAAAACAACGCCGCTTCCCCCGCGATGGAGCAATAAAACGATTTTCAACGGCACACCCCTGACGATCATGCGCGTCGCCTGAATAAGCGGTATACCGGCAACGTCGACCATCCCGGTTTTCAACGCCGCTTCCAGCGCCGTGGCCGACCGGAATAATTCCAGTGAAATCTTAATCTGATGCAGCGGCATTGCCGCTTCTTTCGCCGCAAGCACGAGCGGGAGTTCCTCCACTACGGGAAGGAGCCCCGCCCGCACTGACAGCGCCGTATCCTCTTGCGCGCGCGCCGGCGGAACAATGAAGATCATGGTTAACACAAGACCCATCGATGCCGCTATCTTACCGATCACCTGTTTACCCATGCCGCTCCTCTGCGCAAACGCGCGTTAATTTTTAATTACAGCTCATCCTTCCACACAACCGGATTCTCTTCCCGGCTCGCTGCGGTCAAAGTGCCCGGCACCTCATCGAGAATCTTGAATAAATCCCATTCATTGGCCATCTCCGCGGGCGCTTTGCCTTCCATAAGCACCGAACTGGTCAGGCACTGATGATCCCATTCCCGCCATTCTTCTTCGCCTTTGAGCAACGTAAACTTATGCCCTTCCAGAGCCCGGACTACCGGCCCGGCGTCCAGCGTATTGGCCCGTTTTACCGCATCCGCCCACTGCAGGAGATTAACCCATGCCGTGGCGGCCGCACTGCCCGGATACCGGTCATAGCGGGCTTTATATTTTTCGACAAAATCCTTTGACCCCGGATAACGGTCCATGAGCTGCCACACCCATACTTCCGCGGTCATAACCCCCTGCATAAATTCCGCGCCGATGCTGCGGGCCATCGACATTTCCATCAACGGCACGGCAATTTTCATCTCGCGGTGAATCCCCATGGAATTTGCCTGTTTAATCGCATTGACCATATCGCTGCCGAATTCGATAACGACCAGGACATCCGGCTTGGCCGCACGCGCTTTCAACAAATGCGGCACAAAACTTTTTTCTCCCAGGGGAACCATACTCGCCCCCAGCGTCTGGCCGCCGTCTTTTTCCAAAGCCGTGCGCAAGGCATTTTCCATGCTCCATCCCCAAGAATAATCGGTAACCAGAAAATAATATTTCGCGGTTTTACCGAATTGTTTTTGCAGCAACTGGGTCACCGTACGGGCAACCATGGTCGAATTGCTGTTCCAGCGGAAAGAATGCCGCGTCACCGCCTGATACGTTTCCCCGGTTTTCGGATTTTTCTCGAAACCGGTAACCGCGTCGGAATTAGCCAGACCGGCAAAAAATAATTTCTTCTTTTCCGCGGCTACCTTCTGCAACGCCACCGACTCGCCGCTGCTCGGGCCGCCGAATACCACCGAAACGCCTGCATCATAAAACTCTCTGCCCAGATTAGCGGCAATATCCGCCTTGGTCTGAGTATCTTTAACCGTCACTTCGACATTTTTACCCAACAAACCGCCAGATGCATTGACTTCTTCCGCCGCCAATTTATACGCGCGCACCATATCTTCGGCCAATTCCTGATATGTTCCGGACAATGCGCAGGTTACGCCCACCGGAATCGTTTTTTCCTGCGCTTTCGCTGCCGGAACGCTCACCACAAGTCCCAACAATGCAACCGCTCCCACCAACAATCCAGCCCCTTTTTTCACAACCATACCAACCTTGCTCCTTTCTGTTTCTGTTGACTTCCACCCACGACGATTTTGTATCGCCCGACAAAAAAAAAAGACACCCTTCGACAAAGGATGTCTTTACCCTAACAAAGTACTCCGCTGAAAATCCATTTTCAGATCGAGACAGAACACAACGCCCCCTTAATCCATTAACAGTTGAATTTATTAGTAACATAGATAGCAAAAATTGTCAAGCTATTTCCTGGAACTTTACTGGGGATTAAAATTACGCACCCTGTATCCGCATCAACTTTTTAAAAATACCTGCGCAAAAAAAATCCCCCCTCGCCGTTACACGAGAGGGGATTGTCGGAAATGCCGTTTCCGAACGAACTTCTTTAAAATTTCACACCCAATTCCGCCACTGCCTGAAATCCGGTACGATCCATCCGCGTGCCGTCGGCTTTTGCGTCATAATACTCGCCGGGGAAAAACCAGGCTATTTCCAAACCCAAGGAAACATCCTCCGTATACGCGTATTTTGCCAAAACATCAAGCTCGGTTCCCGCTTCCTTTTTCGCCTTTGTCCCGAGTGTCGTATCGACAGTCTGACGCTTCGCCAATAAATAATACCACAATTCCGCCGTCAACGTCAGCTTATCGACCGGCATCATGCGCGCGGTCAACGCAAACGAACTGGTGTTGGTATTCGGATCATAGATAATCCCGTTCAACTGATCTTCGAACATCGGATACCAGGACTTGTAATCGCCGGTCGTCGACGTCCAATCCTGGCCGGAACGATAGACGTACTTACCGCCGAAATCGATCATTTCCAAGGCCATGCCGATGCCCGCGTCCATTGCCCACGCCTTAATCTTGCGATCGGCCGTCGGCGTATTTTCGTAGGTGCCGAACTCCGCTCCCGCGCCTAATTTTGCCGTCAGGCCTTTTTCCGGCTGCAAGCCGATACCGGTCGCCAATCCATACAACGAGACATGTTCAGTGCTCAAGCTGGACGGCCCCGTGCCGGAAACCGCCGGGCCCGGAGAATTATAATAAAGCGTTACAAACTGCGAATTCCATACTAATTTATTTTCCGCGTCGAGCGTATACGCGGCATCGACAAAATAAATATCCGTGTCATCGCGCTGACGCTGCGGCTGATCCTGAATTTTTAACGTTCCCAACGTAACGACCACCGGATCGAAATCCAAGGCGCCGGTTATACCGTCAAACGATTTCTGCGCCGAATAATCCGCAGCATATATCGACGTTTCGTTGGTAACCCCGTCTCCGATAAACAAACCGTCGCCCAGCTTAACTGGCATACGCCCGGCGGATACGGTCAACGGCGACAGGAGCATTTCCTTAAACGTCAAATACGCTTCATATAGTTGAACATCCGTGGAAGCGGTTGACGGAGTGCCCCAGTCGCGTTCATTGCCGATCTGTACCCGCGCCGCGACGTTATCGGTCAGATCCGCGCTCACTCCCAACAAGGCGATTGAATTATACCAGTCTTGCGATTCATTCTCGGAAAAACCGGTTAAACTCAACCCGCCGCCGGAGCCGGTGGTCGAATAATTATCCCGAAGAAACCCCCGCACGGTAACACTGCCGTCGACTTTAATGTTTTGCACTTCCGCCTGCGCCGGCAGAACCAGTACCGCTAATACCATCAACACCCATACGCCCAATCCCCATTTCTTCATATCCCTGACCTCCTTGGTTATCCTTTGGCGCGCCCGTCCGCTTCGCCTGAAATATGCTGCAATATAAATAACATCTCTCGCCGTCTGCATTTTAACCGCACGCATCGCGGGTAGTTAGCTGCGATTATGGCATCCCCCCCTGTTCGCAATAAAAAAAGCCCGCTGCCGACAAGAAAACGACTGCGTATTTTTTTCAAAGTAACATAGAAATCCGGCATTGTCAACAGAAAACCGGTTGCCTGAAAACCGGTTGAAAAATTGATAGCGGCGGGCCATGCCGCTTATCGATTAATACTTTTTTTCCAGCGTCGCGCCGGTAAAATAAAACCGGATAATCTCTTCCGCGTCGTAGCCTTCCTGCGCCATCGTTGCCGCGCCGGTTTGACACATTCCCACCCCATGCCCCCAGCCGCCGCCGTAAAATAAAAAAAAGGCGGGATTGCCGAGAGAATCGAGTACGGTTTCGACATTGAACATACTACTGCGCAAATTACCGAACACCTGCCGGATGGCCAACTCTTTTTCCACGCTGACGGTTTGTTTGGCGCCGACAATCTCGACGCGGTCGATATGGCCGGACGGCATGCGTTCCTTAATAATAATTTTATGCACATGACCGACCGCATATTTCTCGGCAATGAGCTTTTCCAATTCCGCGCGGGAATACCAGCGCATCCACCGGAAATTACTGCGCCGGGAGAACGTGGAATTATTGCAAAACACCGGGACAGATTCCGTGCGCAGCCAGAGTTCCAAATCCCAGGGCGAGAGCGGAAAACGCGGCAGGGGTTGATCCGCCGGCGCATCCGGTTTTGCCGTCCAATACGGGATATACGCGCGTTGACCGAAAATATTCCACTGCGTATGCCCGCCGCAGCTGTTGCAATATACCGCATCCACGGCTTTGCCGTTATAAACCGCAATCTGCCCGAACGTATCGAGCACGGCTCGCGATGTTGCCGCGGTTTCGGCGTTAAGCCCGCCGTAGGCCTGGCAATGAACATCGGCGCAATAATCAAATCCTTCCGCGGCGTGCCGGCCCATTTTAACGAAAGCTTCGCTGCGCGCGGCGATCGCCTGCGTTTTCAGCGCTTCAGACGGCCACCCGGCCGGCATTTCGCTGGGAACCACGGCAAACAAATAGTCCTCTAAATCAATATGATTAATCATCCGGATCCGCCCCGGCGGCGCAAGGCGCAATTCCAGACTGCCGCGATAGCTGCGATCCGTGCGGTTCGCCCAATAGTTATTCGCCCCTGTTTCAACATCGAAAATCAAAAACACCGGCTGGGAATCCTGCGGAATAATTTTCACCGCGTCAGCCGGCACGGCAATAATCCGCTGTTCCTCCCGGATCAACAGCGCGCCGCTGCCGGATATTTCCGCGGTATAAACCGTTTGCGCGCCGCCGGCGACATCGACCGCCCCCCCGGAACTCTGAATACGCAGGGCGCTGTTGCACTTAAACCGCACGCGTTGAGCGTCGGCCAATTTGACCCGAACCGCCGGCGCGCCAGCAGGCGCGCTAACCGCCGGCACACGCGGCACGGTTGCCGCCACGCGCGCCTGATCACGCCGGGCCATTTTTGTTTCCAACTCCTTGCCCCCGCGCCGAAGCGCGGTGCGGATCCCTTCCACGGCGGCGACGTTTTTCGGATCAACCGCCTGCACTTTCTGAAATGCCTTGACGGCGGCTTCATAATTACCCTGGCGCAGGTACGCCCCGGCTATCGCCGGATACACGGCGGTAATACTCGGATCCAATTCCCTGGCCCGCTCATAGGCGGTAACCGCAGCCGGCCAATCCCCTTGTTTTTCGTAAAGGCCGCCTAAAAAAAAATGCGCCCATACCCATTCGGAATCGCGTTCGACGAGCTGCCGATAGGCGGCAACCGCAGCGGCGGGTTCGCCCGCAGACTCATGCGCTCGCGCCTGCCAAAACAGCATCCAGGCGGAACCGCATCCCCGCGCGCGGGCGGCTTCCGCGGCCGCAAGCGCTTTCCGCGGCTGCGCGGCCAGATAATATGTTTCCGCCAAAATCGCGTACACCGCTGCCGCGGCCGGGCCGCCGGTACACTGCTCATACAGAACGGCTGCTTCCCGGTACCGGCCGGCATTTTTCAACAGCGTCGCCTGGTTTAAACGCGCCGCCGACTCAAACGCCGGAATCGCCGCAAGCTGCTCATACAAGGCGAGCGCCTCTGCCGCATCGCCCCGGTTAAACCGCCGGCGCGCCTCCGTTGCGCTGTCCGCGGCCGCAAGAACCTCCGCCGCGCCGGCTCCGATCAATGCCCCCGGCAAAAATCCCGCAACAGCACACCCCAGCAATGCTGATGCGAACATCCTACGACGCTGCTGTGCGAACATCGCTCTTCGCGTGAACACTAATTCACTCCTGCGGCAGCCGGCGCTGCTTCGCGCGCAAAAATTCACTCACCCCGTGATTGACCGCTGAGACCACTGCCTGCGAGGAAATTGTCGCGCCGGTTATCGCTTGAATATTTTTTTCCGTCGCGCCTTTCACCAAAATCATATCCTCGTGCGTTTTCCCCTGGAATTGACGTATAAACCAGGGGCTGTCTTCGCCGGCGCGCACCTCGATAATTTTCGTCCCCAATCCCGGGGTTTCCTTATGATCAAGGATTTTAATCGCCGTAATCCGGCCGCGGCCATCAATACCGGCCAACAACCGTATCTGCCCCCCATAGCCCTTGCCGGACAATTCCAAACACCAGCCGAGCACCTGTTTGCCCGCATCGACCGCTTCATAATATGAGCCGGCATCATCTTTTTTTATATAGTCGGACGCCGGCAATACGGCGGCCAACGCCTCGGTAAGCGACCGCTCCCGCTGCCGCGCAATCACCGGCGCCGTCTGCTCGTTAACCATCCCCAGGATCAACGCGCAGACTACCGCCACCGCGCATAAAATTCCGCTCAATCGCCGCATTGCCCTTCCTCCCCGCGCGCACCTCGATCGCGCGCGAACATCCTCCCGGCAGCGCATAATCCGAAATTACATTTTTCGAAATATTTTTTCCGCAGGATTAACCCGTTCAAACAAACCGTCGGTAATACCCAGCACTGCTTCCACTTTTCCGGCAACCAGATACCCGCCGGCCGTCAATGCCGCATGAAAATTTTCATACAACTTCCGTTGCAATTCGCGGGTAAAATAAATAATGACATTGCGGCAATAAATCAAATCGATGTTTCGGAACGGCGGATCGCTAATCATATTCTGATGCACAAAACGGATGATCGTGCGAAAATCATTACGGACGCTGTAGAGTCCGGCATCCTGCCGCGTAAAATATTTTTCCCGCTGCGGCAGCGATAATTCGCGCAGCGAACGTTCCTGATAGACGCCGGCTTTCGCTTCCGCCAAGGCATGATCGTCGATATCGCTGGCATAAATATGCGGCAGGAAATGCGCATATTTGCCCACAAACAATTCACGCAGCATAATGGCTATCGAATACGGTTCCTCGCCGCTGGCGCATCCGGCGCTCCAGACCCGAAACACATTGGTGCCGGCTTTAAGCTTTTCTTCCAGCAAACGCGGTAGAATTTCCGCGCGCACCGCGGCGTATGTTTCGGGATTACGGAAAAATTCCGTGACATTAATCGTAATTTTATCCAACAGCGCGTCGCATTCGGCCGGATTCTTCGCCAACAGCTGCGCGTAATCGCGGAACTGCTCAATCCGGTGTTGGTGCATGCGGATCGAAATACGCCGCCGCAGGCTTTTTTTCCGATACTGGCGCAAATCCACGCCGCGGATATGAAAAATCATTTCGACGATCTGGTGAAAAGCCGCCAATTCCACAGGAGGCAAATCCGACAGGTCATTCGCCTTATCCGGCGGAAGCACATCTCCTCTGCTGTTCATGAACATTTCGGCGCCCTAACGTTAGCCCGCTTATTACACCCGCATGGTGCCCACTGCAGGTTAGGTGCGCGGATTTTTTTTAACGAGCTCAATGGCACGCATCATTTCCCGGATCACGTCCGCCTGAAACTGCACTTCGGTTTCTTTGATTTTAGTCATAATCCGCCCTTTGTCCGTTACAATATACCGCGCGGGCAGACGATTGAGAATAATCGCCATCACATCTTTTTTCGTCTTTTCACCGGTGCACCAGGACGCATTACCGCTGTTTAATTCCCGCTCCACGGCTTCTTCCACGACAAATTCCATATAATTCCGCAATTCCGCCATAATCCGCCTCCTTCGTATGCGTATCATTGTACCATGCGCACGGCACAATTACACGCCGGAACGCACAAAACGCTTTCCCCCGACATCTTTTGCCAAACCTTCCAATTGCAATTCCAACAAATATCGAAAAAGCAGCGGCCCGGCCAATCCGCTCTGCTGCGCCAGAATATCCACATGTAACGGTTCAATTCCCAACAGTGATAATACCTGCGCGCGGGCGCATCCGCCCGGGAGAGTCCTGGTGCGTTCGCCGGCGCCGGCCGGCGGAGCGTCGCGGGCACCTGCGTCGACCGGCGCGCGGTTCAATTCGCGAAAAATATCCGCTGCGGATTCGGCCAAGGCCGCGCCGTCTTTGAGCAATTGATGGGTGCCCCGCGCCGTGACGCTCTGCGCCGCGCCGGGAACCGCAAAAATCTCTTTGCCTTGTTCCAGAGCCAATTGCGCGGTAATCAATGAACCGCTGCGCTGAGCGGCTTCCACCACGACCACCGCCGTAGACAGGCCGCTGATAATCCGGTTACGCCGGGGAAAGTTTCCCGGCCGCGGCGGATACGCCAATGGAAATTCCGACACCAGCGCCCCGCGGTCGGCAATACGGTCGGCCAGGCGTTTATTTTCCGGCGGATACACCGCGGCCAACCCGCTACCGAGGACGGCAACCGTATTTCCGCCGCCGGACAGCGCTCCCTGATGGGCGGCGGTATCGATACCGCGGGCCAAGCCGGAAATCACGCCAATACCGCGCTGCGCCAATTCCTGCGCAATCCGCGCCGCCTGCCGCAAACCATAGTGGCTTGCCCGCCGGCAGCCGACCATCGCCGCTGCCCACGGCTGCAGGCAGGACAAACTTCCACGCACGTATAAAACCGGCGGCGGATCATAAATATGCCGCAATAATTCCGGATATTCCTCGTCGAGCAACGTAATCACCCGGGCGGAGTTCTGGGATAACCGGCGTTGTTCCTGTTCCCATTCACGACTGCCCAAAACCCCGGCAATCCGCGCCGCCAGCACTCCGCCGATGCCGCCAATCGCGCTTAATTCCGCAGCGGAAGCGCGACAAACACGGCTGGGGCTGCCGTACCGTTCCACGAGCGCCGCAATGCGCACCGCGCCAAGGCCATCGACGAGATTTAACGCCGTCAAACAATCCTGTTCATGCCTGCTCATCACCGCGCTCCCGGCACCATTGGAGAATGGCATCAACCACCCTATCCGGACAACTATCCGAAGTATCTACGGTGTAATCAGCCTGCGCGTAATACGCTTGACGCGCCTGCTGCAACTGCCGGATCGTCTCCAAAGGATCCGGCACATTCAACAGCGGCCGCTGCGAACTGCCGCGCGTACGTTCTAAAATAACTTCCGGCCGGGCCTGCAGACAAACGATGACTCCCTGCCGCCGCAAATGAACAAGATTCTCCGGGCGCAGCACCACACCGCCGCCGCAGGCAATAATTTTTCCGCCCCGGCGCGATTGTTCTTCCACGATGCGCGCTTCAATATCCCGAAAGTAAGCCTCGCCCCGCCGCTGAAAAATTTCCGTAATCGCCATGCCTTCCCGCGCTTCAATCAGCGCGTCGAGGTCAACCGCCGGAAGCGTTAAACGCGCCGCTAAAATCTGCGCGACCGTCGTCTTGCCGGTGCCCATCAAACCGACCAACGCAATATTCATCCGCATCGCCCGCCCTTATTTACCGATGCAAAAACGTGAAAAAACAGCATCGAGAATATCCTCGCCGGCGCTTTCACCGGTAATCTCCCCCAGCCGGCGCACTGCTTCCCGCACCTCAAACACCAAACACTCTTCCGACTGTCCGTCGGCCAGCGCGGCAAGAGCCTGCCGCACGCTCTGCCGGCAGGACTCCAGCGCATTTTTCTGACGCACACTGGCGATCAGCGGCGCGACGGCCGCGCGCGCGATGCGGCGCGTAAACAACCGTTGGATCTGCTTTTTTACATCCGGCAGCCCTTCCCCGGTCAAGGCCGAAACCCCGATCACCGGCCGTCCCGGAAAGGCCTGCCGAGCCGCCGGCTGGTTGAACGGGCGCACATCTATCTTATTGACGAGAACCACGACCGGCTTGCCGGTAGGCAACGCATCCTCCGGCACGGCCTGCGCAGAAACCGGACTCGTCGCATCGAGCACCAGCAAAACCAAATCCGCCTGACCCAAAAAGGACACGGTACGCCGCACACTCTCCCGCGTAATCGCGCAGCCGCTGTCCATAATCCCGGCAGTATCGGCCAATCTCACCGGAACCCCGTCAAGCACAATAAGTTCTTCGACAATATCACGCGTTGTGCCGGAAACATCCGTAACGATGACCCGTTCATAATTCAACAACGCGTTCATTAAACTCGATTTGCCGACATTCGGCCTGCCGGCCAACGCAACCCGAATCCCCTGATTCAGGAGAATTCCCTGATCGGCATGCTCGAGCAATGCACCGATCGTTTTATCCGCGGCACGCAGCGCCTGCCCGAGCTTGCGCCGCGATTCCGGATGCACCCCCTCTTCCGGAAAATCGAGCAGCGCTTCCCAAGGCGCAAGCATTTCAATTAAGCCGCGCCGCAGCCTTTCGATACGCCGCGAAAGGGCGCCGTGCAACCGGGAAACCGCCGCATCAAGAGCCGCATCGCTGGTCGCCTGCACAATCTGCAACACCGCTTCCGCCTGCGCCAGATCGATGCGCCCATTTAAAAAAGCGCGCTGCGTGAATTCACCCGGCGCCGCCAGCCGTGCTCCCTGCTTCAGGACCAACGCAAGGATACGCCGCAACGGCACCACACCGCCATGGCCGCTAATTTCGACGATGTCCTCCCGCGTATATGTCCGCGGCGCGCGCATCACGGTCAACAATACTTCATCAACCGCCGTTTCGCGCAACCGCGTTCCCCGCCGCTGCCCCGGCGTAACAACCGCGCCGTAATGCACCGTGTGCGAGGGCGATTGCGCGAGCGGTTTTTTATTTTTCCCCCGAAAAATCGCGGCGGCAATCGGCAAAGCGCGCGTGCCGCTGATGCGAACAATACCGATTCCTCCTTCTCCGGGAGCGGTGGAAATCGCCGCGATCGTATCGTCCTGTCTGCCGGCCATCGCCGTTACTCCGGATTCCGCGCCGGAAACACAAACGACCGCAAAACCTTAAACGCGTCGCCGACCGCATATAAACTGCCGGCGAGCAGAATCAAATCATCCGCGCCGGCTTCCTGCGCCGCCAGACGAATCGCATCTTCGACATTACGGGTTTTCCGCAGCATCCCCGGATCGGAGACATACGCGGTAACACGCTGTTCCAACACGGCCACCGGCATTGCCCGCGGATGCTGCGCCTGCGTTAGAATAATCCGGTCTTTGCCCCGGAACAGATGTTCCATGATCCCTTCCACATCCTTGTCTTCGGAAACGCCAAAAATCACTATTGTCCGGCGCGGCGACAACAACGCATTGACCGCAGTTTGCAAGGCCTGCGCGGAAGCGGCGTTCTGCGCTCCGTCCAGAATCAAAAACGGCCGGGTCCGCATCAGCTGCATGCGTCCGGGCCAACGCGTCTTTTCCAGGCCGCGCTTCACCGCCAACAGCGAAATAACGATATCGTGCAAACGCAACAACTGGATAATCCCCAACGCCAACGAGCAGTTGACGATCTGATGATGCCCGAGTAGCGGAATTTTTAAATTATCATAACGGTCGAACGGCCCGCAAAAATCGAAAATACTGCCGCGCAAATCGCTGCCGATCACATCATAAATAAAATCCTTTCCCACTTCGTACAAACGGGCGTTTTTCTGGGTGCAGACTTCGCGCACGACCCGCCAGGCATCCGGAGACTGTGGCGCCGTCGCGACAAAACCGTTCTCCTTGATTATCCCGGCTTTTTCCTGCGCGATCAGCGGCAGGCTCGCCCCTAAAATATGCATATGATCCAGGCTGATATTCGTCAACCCGCTGACTAACGGCGCCGCGACATTCGTCGCGTCGAAACGGCCGCCCATGCCCGTTTCCAGGATGACGAAATCTGTATTCATCTTGACGAAATAAACAAAAGCCATAACCGTGAGGATTTCAAAATAGGTCAAGCCCGGAACTTTATCCAAATGGGCCTTTATCTCTTCAAACAACCAGGCAATTTCCTCCTCCTCCACCAAACGTTCGGCTGCCTCGCCCAGCGCATCGACATAGGAAAGCTTTATCCGTTCCCGGAATTGGACCAAATGCGGCGAAGTATACAAGCCTACCGTATACCCGGCTTCTTTCAAAATCGCGAAAAGGAACGCGCAGACCGACCCCTTGCCCTTGGTGCCGGCAATATGAATAATCTTCAATTTCTGCTGCGGGTTATCCAGCAAATTCAAAACTTCGCGCACTCGATCCAGACGGAGTTGTGAAACATCGGGATTATTCTGTGATTCGATGTTCGTGCGCGCATCCAAATAATCGACTACATCTCTAAATTTCATCGTCATCGCTATCCACTCTTTCCGGAAACGGCGCGGTTCGCCCGCCTCCCCGCGGTTCAATGTTTAAAATGACGCATGCCGGTAAAGATCATCGCCAGACCAGCCTGGTCCGCCGCGGCAATAACTTCCGGATCGCGGATCGAACCGCCCGGCTGAATAACCGCCGTAATCCCGGCGCGCGCCGCCTCAATCACCGAATCGTCTTTGGGAAAAAACGCGTCACTGGCCATCACGGCGCCGGCTGTCCGCGCGCCGGCTTTACGCACGGCAATCATGACACTGTCCACGCGGCTCATCTGTCCGGCGCCGATTCCCACGGCCTGCGTCTGCTGTGCCAGGACTATCGCGTTTGATTTAACATGCTTGACGACATTCCAGGCAAACAGTAAACTCCGCCGCTCTTCCGGGCTGGCATGCCGCCGGGTCACCGTCCGCATGCTTTCCTCAGCCGCAACGGCCGTATCCGCCGACTGGACTAACAAACCTCCCGACAAACGTTTATAATCCCAACCGGCCTGCGGCGCGGTTACGAACACTTCCGGAATTTCCATCAGCCGCAGATTTTTCTTCTGCCGCAATAAGGCCAGCGCTGCCGCCGCGTATCCCGGCGCGATAATACACTCGACAAAATCCGCGGCAAGGATCGCCGCCGCGGCGGCCTCATCCACCGGCCGGTTCAATCCGACGATACTGCCAAACGCCGACAAAGGATCCCCTTCCAGCGCCCGGCGGCAAGCCTCGGCCGCCGTGGCGGCAACCGCAACGCCGCAGGGATTATTGTGCTTAATGATACCGGCCGCCGGTTCGCGGAATTCGCGCACAAGCGCTACGGCCGCATCCATATCCAAAAAATTATTAAACGATAGTTCTTTGCCGTGCAATTGCCGCGCGTTAACCACACCGAAAAACGCCGCGCCGCACTGGCGGTACACCGCCGCCTGCTGATGCGGATTTTCTCCGTACCGCAGGGCATGCACCCGCTCAAACTGCAAATGAAGCCGCTGCGGCAATCCCGTCGGCGGCTGCGCGGCGGACGCCTGAAAATAAGCGGCGATCGCCGCATCATACGCGGCGGTACGTTCAAAAACTTCCGCCATGCAGGCGCGCAGAAGCTCCGGCCCGACACAGCCGTCATAACGGCGCATGTCCGCCAGCACCGCCGCATAACGGGCGGGGTCGCAGAGCACACACACCTGCATGCCGTTTTTTGCCGCGGAGCGCAACATTGCCGGCCCGCCGATATCGATATTTTCAATCGCCGCCGCCTCGCTGACCCCGGCTTGAGCGACGGTTTCCTCAAACGGGTACAAATTCACGACGACCATATCGATCAAGGGAATCGCCGCGGCTTCCGCCTGGCGCACATGCGCCGGGATATCCCGGCGCGCTAAAATACCGCCGTGAATCTTCGGATGCAATGTTTTGACGCGGCCGTCAAGCATTTCCGGAAAACCGGTCACGTCGCTGACCGGCCGGACCGACAGACCCAACGATTGAATATACTGCGCGGTGCCGCCGGTGGATAAAATTTCCACGCCGAATTCCTGTAATCCCCGCACGAAATCGTCCAAATAACGTTTATCGGAAACACTGATCAGTGCTCTACGAATCCTTACCACAACCGCCCCCATCCATTATCCCGCCGCATCGCGCGGCCGCGCCGGCGGCCGCTCCGTCAGAAAAACCTCGTCCTCTGCGAAATCCGGAAAATATATTTCACTGCTGTCCAATTCCTGCATCCACGACTGATGAAACCCGGCGTGTTCAGCCGCGGCGAGCACCGCGGCATATTCGGACGCGGACAACGGCCGGTTCAACACCGCATCGCCGAACGCCTGCGCCCGCGGCGCGTATTGACTCATCACACTCAAACCGGCGTCCGCGCCGATATTTTCCTGCAAAAAACGCAAAATCGCGATACTTTCCGCCGTATGCCCGGGCAACACCAGATGCCGCACCAACAAGCCGCTCAACGCCCGGCCCGATGCATCACAGCGCAATCCGCCCACCTGTCTATACATGCTGCGCACCGCCGCGCGGGCATGACGCACATAATCGGAAACCGCCGAATAACGTTGTGCGCTTTCCTCCTGTGCATATTTTAAATCCGGCAAATAGATATCCACGATTCCGTCCAAAAGCGCCAAGGTTTCTTGCGCGTCATAACCGTTGGAATTATAGACCAACGGAATCGTCAAGCCCTGCCGCGCCGCCGCAGCAACCGCGGCGATAATCTGCGGGACCATGTGCGTGGGAGAAACCAGGTCGATGTTCTGCGCGCCCTGACGCTGCAAATCAAGCATGATTGACGCAAGTTCTTCGGCTTCCATGCGGCGGCCCGCCTCCCGTGCCTGGCTGATCTGGTAATTCTGACAGAAAATACAGGATAAATTACAGTGTGTAAAAAAAATCGTTCCGGCGCCGCCCTGCTCAGACAACGGCGGTTCTTCGCCGTGATGAATCTGCCAATGCGAAATCTCCGCGGCGCCGCCGGAACGGCAAAAACCGTGTTCGCCGTTCAGACGGTCGGCGCGGCAGGCGCGCGGACAGAGACGGCAGGCGCTTAACATCTGCCGTGCGACTGCCTCCCGGCTACGCCATTGCGCCAGGGTTATCTGTAAATACCGCGGATAGTGTGTCTGCATCACTGCCTCACCACAGTTCCGGCCCGATAGATCCGGCGAACCAATACTGCCGCCTGCTCTTTCGTACACACCTGCCCCAACGCCTGAGCCTCGGCTACGCGCGTCAAAAGATTGCCGACCACCGGGCCCGGGGCAGCGCCGATCAATGCCATAACCTCATGGCCGTCCAACAAACGGACGGCCGGCTGGCCGGATACCGGCGGCGCGCAGAGCTGCCGCAGCATCGACACCAGCTCATCTTCATAAAAAACAAATGACGGCGCGCGGCTTAACGGACCGCGCATCGCGCGGCGATCAGCCAACGCCAATAAAATCAACGCCACGGCGTGTTCACCGCTGTCACGCACAAAACGGTATTGTGCCTTTCGGCTCGGCCGGCGGTTAACCAGTTGTCCCGGCCGCAAATGCTCGGCAACCAAAAAACGCACGGCCGCCGTCTCCCGCGCCGATAATTTCAAACGGCGGCATATCCCCGCAACTATATGCGCGCCGCGCGCCCCATGCCCGTAAAAATGCCGCCGGCCGGCTTTATCGACCGTCGCGGTGTGCGGTTTGCCCACATCATGCAACAAAGCCGCTAATTTTAATAGCCATATCCGCGGCCGATTACCGCTAACCGGTTCCCGGAGATATTCCCGCAACCGCCGCGCCGCCGCGCCGCCGGCAGACGCTGCCTGCCGCGCGACACGGTCAAGGCCGGCCATCGCCGCTAACGAATGCTGCCAGCAATCCAAATGATGGAAGCCTCCCTGTGCCAACCCGCGCATGGCTGCGGTTTCCGGAAAGAGTATCGGCCACAATCCGGCTTGCTCCATGCCGCGAACGGCCGCGGCTGCCCGCGGCGCGCTCAAAATTTTCGCCAACTCATCACGCAGCCGCTCCGCGGCCGCCGCCGGCAGGCAATCCCGCCGACGCATGATCTGCCGCAGCGTCGCGGCTTCGCAACGCACACCGCAACGAGCGACCAATGAAAAAGCCCGCAAGATGCGCACCGGATCATCAACGAGGCTTCGACGCCCGGCAACCCGTATCCATTTGCCGGCAATATCCGCGCCCGCGCCGGATACACCGCGGATCGGTACCCGCGTGGCGCTGCCGACCAAAGCCTGCACATCGCACCAGAGCGTATTGACCGTAAAATCACGGCGGCGCAGATCTCCGCGCAAGCTTGCCGCGCGAAAATCGGCAAAATCGCACTCATACCGGCGGCGCGGCCCCTGGTACACCACCCGCGCCGTCTGCGTATCCTGGTCCAGGAGAATAAACGAACCGCCTAAACGATCGGCGCACTGCCGGGCGAACTCAACCGCACCCCGGGCCACCGCAAAATCCCACTCCTGCCACGCACGCCGCAACGCCGGCCAAAACATATCGCGCAACGCCCCGCCAACCAAATACACCGGCAACTGCGCTTCCCGCGCGGCAGCGGCCAACAAACGCAACACCGCATCACGCCGCAATACAGCCAACGCCGCCTTCGGCACGTAGAGCGCTTCAACTATTGAGGAAGTCAAGTTTTTCAAAGACCTCTTCTTCCACAAAAACCGGCGCTTCTGCCCGTAACGCCAACGCAATACTGTCGCTCGGACGCGCGTCAACCTCCATCGCGTCATCGCCGCGGCGAATGAATAATCGCGCGAAAAACGTATTGCCTTCCAATTTATTGATCACTACCCGCTCCAGCGTCCCACCGAGCGCCACGATAATATTATTCAGTAAATCGTGCGTCAGCGGGCGCGGCGGCTGCACATTACTCACGCGCATCTTAATCGCCGCCGCTTCCGCCACGCCGATAATAATCGG
>JAMWCB010000148.1 GCA_023819605.1 Candidatus Omnitrophota bacterium | reverse complement strand
ATATCATGGCTACGATTATCTGTCCGCATCATCGGCCGCAAATGGCCACCGTGCGGCATAAGGTGATGAAAGAGGCGGCAGTCAACGGCAACCGCAAGGGCGAGATAATCATGGTGGATATGAAAGATTTTCCCTTGCAGAGCCGCACCCGTTGGGTGGAATTGGTCGAAGAAGTGGCGCATACCGTCAATCTGGCCGAAGCGG
Organism: Candidatus Omnitrophota bacterium; assembly: GCA_023819605.1. Taxonomy (GTDB): domain Bacteria; phylum Omnitrophota; class Gorgyraeia; order B26-G9; family B26-G9; genus JAMWCB01. The sequence continues at coordinate 5,284 of JAMWCB010000148.1, read as the reverse complement.
ATATTATTGTTTCCGGCGGCCGCGGCGTCGGCAGTAAGGAAAATTTTGAAATTTTGGAGACGCTTGCCAAGGCGATCGGCGGCGCGGTCGGCGCGTCGCGCGCGGCAGTCGATAGCGGTTATATGCCGTATTCGCATCAAGTCGGGCAAACCGGAAAAACTGTCTGCCCGAAAGTATATTTTGCCTGCGGCATTTCCGGGCAGATTCAGCACTTAGTCGGCATGCAGTCGTCGGATATCATTGTGGCGATCAACAAAGACCCGGACGCGCCGATATTTAAAATCGCCACCTATGGCGTTGTCGGCGATTTGTTTGAAGTGATACCGGCTTTGATTAAACGATTCAAAAAGGGATAGTTCGTTTAAAGCGCTCTGCCGCTGCATATCGGTGCGCGGTGTCAGAACTGACGCAGGTGATGCACACATAAAGAGTTAATTCACGCATCTTTGAAAACCCCGACTTTTAGGCCGGGGTTGAAAGCGGAATTGCGGGATTCCGCTCAGATCCCCCGGGTTTTAGCCCGGGTGAGCTTCATTTGTTGCGGTGAGTTCGGTTGTTGCTTGTTGTTGCAGGATTTCCAGCGCGCGCAACACAAGAAACAACCCTTTTTTTTCCGGAGCAAGGGCGTCGCCCGGATACGTGCGCAGGAGCGTTTGTTGCGGCAACGAAAGGTGCTGGCTGAGAATTTGCTGGAGTAAGGCGATCGTGCTGTAAAAACGCATGTCCCGGTGCGTGATGATTTGCGCCGAGGCAGCGGTCGGATAGAGCGCCCCCCAATATAAAATTGCCGCGGGCCTGTCGATGCGGCGGTCGATGCAAAAGGAAAACGTGGATCCGGTAGTGTCTTTGATTATCGCGCCGATCGTGCCGCCGTCGCGATAGTGCCGGATCTCCGCGATAGAAAACGGCGGTTGTAGTAAATGCGGATAGGCGCTTTCTTCGGCGCACTGTCCGGAGAGCGCGCCGTAGAGCCAGAGGAGTAGAAACGTGTTTTTTCGTAACAGCCGGCCGCCAGAGCTGTTCGTTTGAGCGGATTTGGTTGCGTGAATATTCTCCGGTTGTTTTCGGAACCGCATTATCCCTTCCCGTGCCCGTGCGATAGTTTTTGCGTCCGACCGATACAATTTTCCGAGATTGATTATAGCACGGCGATCAGAGGAATGCGCGCAAATTTTTTGACGGCGCGCCGGCAGCAGTACGGTATCGTGAAAGCGGGACGCGGATGTGCCGTTGCCGGTTTGGCCCGCCGAAAAATATAAAAATGAGCGCGGCGGGTTCAAATTCCAAAATCCGGAGTTGACGGCGGTTGATGCCGGCAGAAAACAGCGGCATGGCCAAAAACGCGGTGTGGGCGCCAGCCTGGCGGGCAACCGTTAATTGTTTGAACCGCAGCGCCAGAACGCTCGCCAGGTCATTACAGCGTGCGGATGTATAAAAATCGACGAGATGGCATTGGTTTGCGGCAGGCGGCACCAGGCTGCTGTGGGTGCTGATCCAGGCGTAGTGTTCGACGATGCCGTTTTCGCTGGCAAGCATCCCGAGAGCATTCTGGCTCAGTTTTTGCCGAAATTGTTCTTTGGTCAGCGGTCCAAACGAGGCTTCGATCAGGGATAACGCCGGTTCATCGATGATCTGCCAGGTCAAATGCGGCGGCGGTATGCCGATGGCCGGCGTTTTGCGGAGATCCCGCCGGAAGGCTATGCGGATGCGCACTGCCGGCAGGCGGTACGTTGCCTGGCGGAGCAAATACGCGGCCGCGTCGATCACACCGTGATATTTGATGCGGTGCTGTAGTTCCGTCAACAGCCGCTGGATGAAGCGCAGGGGAGCTATCCCCTGGACGACCGGAGGATTATTCTGCATAGTGCAAAGTGTATCATAGGCCGTTGCTTGCCGCAAGTGCACGGCTGTGGAAGTTCTATGGTATAATAGGAACGATCTATCGTAGTGTGGACGTATATCGGAACGCGGTATGTTGTCCAGGCTGGTTCAAATCAATAGCGGTTTTGAACCGTGCTGCAGAATGTATCCCTTTGATGCATGCGGGATTTGGCTCAAACTACCCCGCGCCGGACAAGGCCGCCGATTTTGCTGCGGTCCGGTAGGCGGATAGTTCGCCGGCGTGGTGGCCTATCCGGGTTAAAGATAAAGGAACGGGTAATGAAGGGAGAAAAACAGCCCCGGCCGCAACGCGTAGCCTATCCGCCGGTTTCGCTGCGGCCCGGCAGGGAAATACCCGTACGTGCCGGTCATCCTTGGATTTTTTCTCAGGCGATCAGCCGTCCGGCGAATGCACCACCCGGCGCATTGGTCGCGGTCTATTCGGCGGTCGGAGACTTTTTAGGTATCGGGATGTGGAACCCGGCGACGACGATCCGCGTGCGGATGATCCGCGGTCTGGAAGCAGCGCCGGCGCCTGATTTCTTTTTTGAACGATTTCGGGAATTAGATGCGTTGAAGCGTTGCGCTATTGCCCCGGATACGACCGGTTACCGGGCGGTGCAGGCAGATGCCGACGGGCTGCCCGGCTTGATCGTCGATCGGTACGAATCGGCGATTGTATTCCAAATCCATACGGCGGGCATGGATCGTCTGCGCCGGGAAATTGTTGACGGTCTGCTCCGTTTCTATCAGCCCGCTCTGCTCGTGGAGCGTTCGGATGTCGCGGCTCGATCGCGCGAAGGGTTATCCGATGCACCGGTTATTGTCCATCGCGGCGATGCCGCGCGGTCCGTTTTTTTCAGAGAACGCGGGGTGCGTTTTGTCGCGGATGTGGTAAGCGGCCAGAAAACCGGGTTTTATCTTGATCAACGGGATACGCGTTGTTATGCGGCATCATTGAGTTCAGGAAAGCGTATTTTGAATCTTTTCTGTTATAGCGCGGCGGCGTCGGTGTTCGCGGCTTTAGCCGGCGCCCGCCGGATTGTGTCCGTTGATTCGTCGGCGCCGGCATTGGCGCTGGCGGAGCGGAATTTTCGGGAAAACGGTATCCGCGTGTCGGATGACCGGCGGGTTCTGTTGGCCTGCGAAGATGTTTTTGAATTTCTCCGCCGGGCGCGGCGGCAGGGTGACGTATTTGACCTGGTTATCTGCGATCCGCCGGCGTTTGCGAAATCACAGCAGTCGGTGCCGGCAGCTTTGGAAGCCTATGCGCGTTTGAACGAGTCCTGTTTGCGCGTATTGCGGCGCGGCGGGATACTGATTAGCAGTTCCTGTTCCGGCCGTATCGGCTGGACTGATTTTTTCGATGCGCTGCGCATCGCCGCCGGATCAGCCGGCCGCCGCGCGCGGATCCTTGCCCGCTGGGCTCAACCGGTTGACCATACCGACGCAGTGGCTTTTCCCGAAGGGGGATATTTGAAAAACGTGGCGATGGAAATTATCGGAATCGCGAACAACGACGATGCCGCGGTTGAAGAGGCGCCGGATACGCTGTGTACGGGCGGCAGATAATGCGCGTTATTTTAAAAAATAGTTTAAAGTTTTAAGAACCGGTGCCGATAAGAGACAAGGGGGAGATTTTGTTTCGGGACGGTCAAATAGCACGCCGAAGGGGAAGGAATCTCGCTATGTCAGAAATAGGCAAGGATGTTATTTCGATTTTAATTTTGGAAGATGACGAAGTATTTGCGCGGGCGGTCGCGCTGATTTTTGAAAAGCAGAACTACCGCGTGGACATTGCCGGTTCCGGAACGCAAGCGTTGGAACTGGCCCGGCATACCGTGTATCAGATAATCATCGCGGATATTCAGCTTCCCGGTGAACTCGACGGTTTGGAAACGGTGGAAAAAATAAAAAATGCCAATCCGGATGAGCGCCCGATTATCATTATGGTTACCGGAAATGCGGATTTAAACACGCCGATTCGGGCAATTAAGATCGGGGTCGATGATTATGTGGTAAAGCCGGTGCATTTGGAATATTTTTTGCATACGGTGCAGCGTCAACTGCGGATTCGATCCATTGAGCGCCAGGCGCGCGAATATGTCAGCCGCATCGAAGAGCAAAATAAGCGTTTGTCGTTTTTTTTCGATGTCGGAAGGGAATTGACCGCGTCGCTCAATCTTTCGGAGGTCCTGCGGATAATCGTCGAGCGGACAGTGCAGGTGTTGGATGCGGAACGGTGTGCGATATTGCTTGGCGATGAGAGCAATGAGTATTTATATATTGCGGCAGCAAAAGGCATCCCTGCGGAAATGCAACAGCAGGTGCGGATCAAAAAAGGCGCGTTGTTATCCGGTTGGATTTTTCAAAAAGGGACTTCGCTGCTGATTGACGATTTGGCCGCGGATACGCGTTTTTCCCAGCATAGTGAACCGGATTTGCCGACGCATGCGTTCATCGGCGTTCCGCTGATTTTTAAAAATAAAACCATTGGAGTTATTAATGTCAGTAATAAACAAAATAAGCCGGTGTTCAGCCAGGAGGAATTAATCCTTTTGGAGGGCATTGCCGATCAGTCGGCGGTCGCGATTGCCAATGCCCGGTTTTATCGACAGTTGCAAAACGTTTATTTGCAGATTGTAACCCTGCTGACCTCGACGATAGAAATGAAGGATCATTACACCAAGGGACATTCGGAACGGGTGATGAAGTATGCCGTGTCCATCGCGCAGGCTATGGGATTGCCGTATGAACAAGTGGAAACCATCCGCGTCGCGTGCGAATTGCACGATTTAGGCAAAGTCGGTATTCATGACCGGGTGCTCACGAAAAGCGGGAAGCTGACGGAAGAAGAGTGGATAGAAATGAAATCCCATCCGTCAAAAGCCGCGGATATTTTGCGGCCGCTGTCGTTTTTGAGCAAGGAAATTATCCTGATCGAGCAGCATCATGAGCGTTTTGACGGCACGGGGTATCCGTTTGGATTTAAGGGAGAAGAAATCCCGCTCGGCGCCCGGATTATTTCCGTCGCGGACAGTTTTGATGCGATGACCTCCAATCGCCCCTATCAGCCGGTGCGGACAACCGACGAAGCGTTGCAAGAGTTGGAGCGGTGCGCCGGCCGGCAATTCGATCCGGATGTCGTACAAGCATTTACCGTTTTGATTCGCGGCAATCCGGCCCTGGTCGCTGTTTCCTGACGCGCGCCGTGTTTTTTCTGCGGTTTTGTAATCCAAGGTTTGTTCGGACGAATCGAGGAACAATATAAGCGCCTGCCGTTAATAATTTTTTCCGCACGCTGTTGGGGCTGTTGCGAAACAGTTCCCCGGCATACAGCCCAATAAAAACCCGGCTATGTATGGCAAAAATCGACCTATTTTTACCGTCCGTGTCGTCCGCA
>JAMWCB010000147.1 GCA_023819605.1 Candidatus Omnitrophota bacterium | reverse complement strand
CGAAATTTCAACCGTGTACCGGCGGGCATGATATGATCGGTAGTGATTTTATCGCCGACTTTAATCCCCACCGCGCCGCGCAGGACAGAAGCCGACGGCGTATTTTTCGGCGGCTCGCCGATATTCGGCCCGCGGAAAATAACCTGCGAAGGATCGGCAGGGCCGCTGATGATCATCCCGTCATCGACCGCAAAATGTTCCGGCATGACAAAAACCGGAAACGGCTGCCCACTCTCGAACGGATCGACGAATTTTCCGGCGATCGCCGCCAAAGCCGCCGTTTCCGGAGAGACTAAATACACCTGCGCCGAAGGCGTGCCGCTGCGGCCCTCGAAATTGCGGTTACTGGTGCGCAAAGAAACCGCGTCTGTTTGCGGCGACTGGCCGATACCGATACAAAACCCGCACGCGCTCTCCATGATCCGAGCGCCGGCATCAATCATTGCCGCGAGCGTCCCGGCGGCGGCGATCATCGCAAAGACCTGGCGCGATCCCGGCGCAATAGCCAACGAAACGTCCGGATGCACTTTTTTACCGCGCAGAATCGCTCCGACGATCGTCAAATCGCGCAACGACGAATTCGTGCAGCTGCCGATTTCCACCTGATCGACTTTTTTACCGGCGAGCTGACGCACCGGCACGACATTGCCCGGCGAATGCGGCAAGGCCGCCATCGGTTCTATTTCGGAAAGATTGAGCATGATCACGCGCTCATACGGCGCGTCCGCGTCGGCGGCAAGCGGCCGCCAATCCTGGCGCCGATCCTGCGCGGCCAAAAAATCCCGGGTTATTTCATCGGAAGGGAACAGGCTGGCCGTAACGCCGGCCTCCGCGCCCATATTCGCGATCGTCGCCCGCTCCGGCACGGAAAGCGTCGCCACCCCTTCGCCGGCATACTCCAGCGCCATATTGACATTGCCTTTGGTCGAAAGCCTGCCGACCAGCGTTAAAATCACGTCTTTAGCGGAAACCCATTGCCGCAGGCGTCCGGTCAATTCAACTTTTATCACGCGCGGCGCGGTGAGATAAAACGGCCCCCCGCCCATCGCCACAGCCACATCCAATCCGCCGGCGCCGATCGCCAGCATTCCGATGCCGCCGCCGGTCGGCGTGTGGCTATCGCTGCCCAGCAGCGTTTTTCCCGGCCGGCCGAACCGCTCCAAATGAACCTGATGGCAAATACCGTTTCCCGGACGGGAGAAGGCGATCCCGTAGCGCCGCGCGACGGTTTGCAGATAGCGATGGTCGTCGGCATTTTCAAAACCCATCTGCAGCGTGCTATGATCGACATAACTGACCGAAACTTCCGTCTTAACCCCGGCAAGTCCCATCGCTTCAAACTGCAGATAGGCCATCGTACCGGTCGCATCCTGCGTCAAGGTTTGGTCAATACGGATACCGATTTCCCGGCCCGGCTGCAACATGCCGCTGATCAGGTGTTCCGCCAATATTTTATACGTCAAATTCAATCCCATTGCTCCGGCCCCGCATCGATCGGCGATGAACATTTAAAGATACTGCTGCCGAAATTTTTCGCAAAAACGGTCGATCACGTCCTTACTCTTCAAAAACATGCACACTTCCTGCGGCACCGCCGTATCCTCGTCAAAGTGGATACCCACGCCGGGCAAGGCCAGCGACTCGTCCCAGGAACGGCCCCACGTCACTTGGCCGTGCCCATACACCGGTTCGGATTTAATATCTAGCAACTCGAACTCCACCATCGTCCCCGGAACAATCAAATCGTATGAGACGGAAAAACAGCCGCCGGAAGACATGTTCAAAATATTACTTTTCGTCCAATTCTCCTCTCCGGCCCGCCGCAACAAACAGCGGCACTGCACATCAACCCGGATATACCGGCGCGGCGTGCGCGTATTCATCCAGGACGCGTCTTTCCGGACGATCGCTTCCAAAGCGGCCGGCAGCGTATCGTTTTTCATCGGCGACATACACATAACCTGCGCGCTGCCGTCCGGCGTGATATTGCATAACAGCACCGGCCAGGCGACCTCGATATTTAAAATCGGCGCCATGTTCGCCGAACCGAACCGCATATTCGTCACCACATCCACCAACACCGCATCCGGAGGCGTTTCGAGCAAATAGGCCAGCAATTGTTCCAGTTCCTCCACAAACACCACCCGATACGGCAGCCAGCGAATAATCGGACGGTAGAGGTCCTGGCGTTTTTTTTGGCACAAAAAATAAAAATGGCTTTTTTGCGTATTTTGTTCCATGCTTCCTCCCTCTGCCGCTCCGCGATACCTCTTCATTATATGCAGAGAAATAAAAAAAATGAATCGTTTTTTTATAACAACTATTCCACAAACCGCGGCTCACGGCAAGTAGTCAACGGATAGCTCCCCCCGGCGCAGAACAACGGCAATCGCCTCTATCCCGGCATGACGCCGCAGATAATCGCGCGCGCGCTCCACTCCCATGACATAAAACGCGGTCGCCAGAACATCGGCCTCAGCTGCCGCTGCCGCCGCAACCGTCATACTCAACACGCGCTCGGCAGCGGCCTGCGGCAGCGTCGAAATAAGGTGGTTTTTGACATAATTCCCGGATGTTGTCACCGCCTTGTTCCGCACCGGTAAGACGGCAATCACTTCCTGCTGCCGTAAAGGATTGCGCACACCGATCTGCCACGGCCGGTTCCATTGGTTGCATCCGGCCGCATACATATCTCCCCCGATATCGATGAGAAAATTTTTCACTCCGTTTTTTTTTAAAATCGGCACGGCCGCATCAATGGCCGCGCCGGCCACTATACCGCCGAGGTCGATTTTCGTGCCGGGCCGGCTGAACCGCACCGTACGGCGTAGGGGATCACAGACAATCGTCCGGTATCCGTCGCGGCAGCCTAAGGATGTGGCGGTAATATCGAATGCGCCGTTTGTATCCCGGCAATAGGCCAATGCCCTATTCAGCATCTGCCATAATTCTTCACTGACCGGGAAATTTTCCGACACTGCCTGACGATTAAGCTGGGACAGTTCCGAAGCGTGATCATAAAAATTAAAACGCTGTTCATACCTCCGGAAGATCCGGAACGCTTCCCGCACCGCCGCACGCGCAGAAACCGTATCCGGCACTACCGTAATTGCCGCCGTCGTTCCCATCAGCACCTGTTCGTCGGAGTATATTCGCGGAGCAACACAGCCGCCGATGAACAAAACGGCACACATACCGATCAAAAAAGTTACGCGCCGCACTCGTCGCATATCCGATGCATACCTTTATTATACACGGGTCGCATACCGCAATTTTTTCCGCCGGGGAAGTGCTCCCACGCAACTTGAACGAACCGGCCAGGCCGCGCAGGGGAAAAATACGAACGGGAGAAGCGTTGACTGCTTCTCCCGCCGAACAGAGCACCCTCCGTTTATTTTTTACTTCGCCGGCGCGGCGGGAAGCTTTTCCTCGAACTCGGCGTCGTTAAAAATATATTCAAAATCGACCGCTTCCAATCCTTTAGGCGTTTTTTTCGCGGCAATCTCTACATCATCGCCGACTTCAAAAGCGGCGTCATCGGCAAACTCCGCGTCCATAAATATTTTTTGCCCGGAAACCACGATGTACGAATTATCCGCGGCGATTTCCGATACGGCTCCATTGACGACGATCAATTCCTCCTGAGGTTGCGCGTAACTAATCCCGGTGGCCAGGGCGCATACCATTGCCGCCGCGATTACCCATCTCCCCGTACTGCCCATACTCCTCCTCCTTTCGGTCATTAACCTCAAAACCGCGAAGAATCTTCTTCGCGGTCCTGGTCTTCTTCATCTAATTCTCCGAGCCCGTCGCCTTCGTCATAATCCTCGTCGAACACGTCATCCAATGCATCGTCTTCATCCAAAACGGCGTTATCGGACTCTTCTTCCAAATCTTCCTCTTCTTCCAGATCATCCGCTTCGTCAAGAACGCCTCCGGCAGACTCCAATTTCAACGGCACAAGAGAAACAACGCGCAGATCGGCAAAACAATGCGGGCAATCCGCGATATCGCCATCCTCTAAATAATTTTCCAATTCAAATTTTTCACCACATTCAGGGCATGTCGCCATTTTCTTTTTTTTGCTTTTCATACGTATTTACCTCCCCGTTCCTGCTTAACGCACGTACTCAAAACAGGTACCTCAGTTCGTCCCAAGAGCCACCCCTGGTACGCGTAGCATCTCTCGGATCATCTTCCAGCCGAACGAAAATCGTTCGCGCTGCGCCGGAATTCACGGATAAACTATGCAGGTTAAACTAAGCGCCTACTTTAGCACAGCATATTTGCAAAATCAAGAATTTTTTCGATTATCAAACTGATTCCGCGTCTTGATTCGGGACCGGACAGCGGGAAGGATCCCAGGGGAAAATCATATTTTTTCCGGCTTGTTTTACGGCGTACAGCGCAAGATCCGCATAGTGCAACAACGTCTCTTCATCCCGGCAATCAGCGGGAAAATTCGCGACGCCGATACTTACCGTAACCGGAACTTCCTTGAACGCATTGACCGGAATCAATGTCCGCTCGACAATCCGGCGCAAACGCTCGGCCGCAACCACCGCGGCCTTTTTCACGGTTTCCGGCAGGACCAGAACAAACTCTTCGCCGCCATACCGGCAAACAATATCGATTTGGCGCAACTCCATTTTCAATGACTGCGCGACGGACTGCAGAACGAGATCGCCTATTTTATGGCCGTAGGTATCGTTAAACTGCTTAAATGCGTCGATATCGACCAGGCACAAAGACAGCGGCTGGCCGGAGCGGACGCTGCGGGCAAACTCTTTCTTGAGCGCCAAAGCAAGGAACCGCCGGTTATACAATTTCGTCAAATCATCGTGAATTGCCAGGCGCGCGTACTGCTCCCGCTCTTTCTCCAAACGATACATTTTTATATTCCGCTTAACTGCCTGCGAAATCATCGGCAAATGCGCCGGCATAAAGAGATACTCGTCTGCCGATGCTTCGGCAACCCCGGTCAACGCCGCCTGAGCCTGCGGCGGCAGCAAAACAACCAGCTTAACTTTTCCCGCTGTTTGGTGCCGCACATGGTGCAATAAAGCGGCTGCGGCCGCTGTATCCATGTCCAAATCAATCAGGACAACAACGATATGCTGCCATTCCAGCACAAAATCAGCGTCAACCACATCCGCAGCAGACTGGACAATAAGACCATTCTCCTCGAGCAGCAACGTTAAGGCGCACCGCTGCGAATTATTGGCGGAAATTAAAAGTACCCGTTCTGATCCGTTCTTTCCATTTTTCATGATCATTTGATTTTTTTAGAAACAAATTATTATTATACAATATTTAAACTTTTATAAATTATATCATAACAAATTTTAAATTGCCATAAAATATTATTTAGTGTCACATCTAACCGGAATGTATTGCCGACAAGGTTAAATATCCGGGATAGATAAAAAAACCGGGAGCAATCAGATGATTGCTCCCGGAACAACCTCGTTTTCGTTATAACTTAGAAATTGTAGGAGCAGGAAAGCTGAATGCGATTATCATCGCCTTTTTGCTTTC
>JAMWCB010000146.1 GCA_023819605.1 Candidatus Omnitrophota bacterium | reverse complement strand
TAATTTGATAAAATCCTTATGTGTACTCTTATTATATATAAAAGTCAGCTATTTTTAACATCACAATATATTATAATTATGACCTGACAGATCATTTTTATACAGACACAAAGAAAAAAAAAATATATATATATATATAAAAAAAAATCCGATTGATGTTACAAAAAAAATAAATAAATAAATAAAATTAAATGAAAAAAAACTTCAAACTTCACAAAAATTGTTGTCAAATTAGCTGAAGGCAAAAGAAATACTTCTGATGTTTTATATAAAATATAATATATTATTATAATATAATTGTGATAATGTGATACTGTCTGGTTTTTTTTCACTTATTACCAGCCCAAATATTTCACCACGAAGGTTAAATATCCGGGCTAACAACCAAAGGAGGGGGAAATGAACAAATGGATGGTCGCCTGCGCTGGAATCGGAGCGCTCTTGATGGTTAACGCTGCCGGGGCCAAGGCGCAGGATCAAAAGGAAACCGTGCTATTCGGCTTCAACGTTCCACTGAGCGGCTCATACTCGGATCAGGGCGAAGATCAATTAAGGGCCTGTAAACTGGCCGTCGATGAATTGAATGCCGCCGGCGGTGTGTTGGGAAAAACGATCGTCTATTCGGTCAAAGACACCCAGACCAATCCCAAAACAGCCGCGCAAAACGCGGAAGCGCTCTACGGACAAGAAGGCGCGGTCATGGTCACCGGCGGATCGAGCAGCGCGGAAGCCGTGGCGGTCGGCACCGTCGCCGCCCAGCAGAAAAAAGTATTTATGGTCGGATTATCGCATTCCAACGCGACGACCGGTTTTGAAATCGATGCGGCCACCGGCGCCCGCACGGAGCAAAAAGTCAACCGCTATATGTTCCGTTGGTACAACAATGCCTGGATGTCCGCGCAGGCGGCATCGACGTACCTGCTGGAAAAATTCGGCAAAACGGCAAAATATTACTATATTACCGCCGATTACACCTGGGGGCATTCCGTCGAACGGTCGTTTCGCGACGTCCTGGAAGCTGCCGGGTGCCAGACTGTCGGAACGGCCCGGACACCCCTGGGAGAAAAAAGTTTTGTGCCCAGCCTTTTGAAAGCGAAGATGGCCAATCCCGATGTTCTGATGCTCGTGCAGTTCGGCCGGGACATGATCACTTCCATCGCCCAGTCCGAGTCATTGGGAGTCAAGAGTTCCATGAAAATTGTCGTGCCGTTAATCGAACTGCGCATGGCACAGGGGGTCGGGCCGAGCGCGATGGAAGGGATTATCGGAACCACTCCCTGGTACTGGGGCCTTGAAGATAAATATGCCGGATCGAAAAATTTCGTGGAGAAATTTAAACAACGCTACGGCATGCCGCCGGGCGACGCCGCGGCATCAGTCTGGGTGGCGATCCACGAATATGTCGATGCCGTGAAACGCACGGGGACTTTTGACGCGCAACCGGTGGTGAAAGCGCTGGAAGGCCATAAATTCACCGTGCTCAAAGATGAAGAATATTGGCGCGACTGGGACCACCAGGCAATGACTTCGACCCTGCTCGTCGAAGGCAAGGCCAAAGCCGCCATGAAAGACGAATTTGATTTATTGCGGGTAATTAGTGAAGTCCCGGGAGAAAAAGTGGCGATAACGAAAGCCGATAGCCCGGTCGTCTGGAGCGCGGAAGAGAAATTTTAACCTGAAGTTCACCGGAGAGGGTGAACTATGCCGGATGGCGGCAAACCATGCAAAAGACGGGCTCGGACAGAGCCCGTCTTTTTTTATCCGCGCGCGCTTGCGCAGCTTATTCAGCGACCGGCGGGCCGAACACTTGAAACTCCGCCAGCGAACAGCCTTCATCGGTATTGCGTTCCGTGATATAAACACAAACGTACCGCCCGCGTGCCTGTAATTGCGTCAAGTCTTCGGTACCGCCGTTGCCGGACGAACGGCGGGCAATCGTGCGCCATTGCCGGGCATCGTCGGATACTTGGATTTCATAACAGCGCGCGAACATCTGCTCCCACCACTGCAGACGCACCGCCGCGATCGAACACACCCGTTCCAAATCAACCTGCAGCCAGGCAGGATCTTTGGCTTTTGCCTCCCAACGGCTGCGCAGGTCGCCGTCGACGGCCGCCGCTGGGGAAAGATTTCTCCCCTGCCAACTGGATGCCGTGGCGCTCCTGCCGCTGGAAAGCAGCGGATAGACGGCGTTCGTGCGCAGATAGTGCGCCCGGATGCGCTTATGCCCGTCCATGGTTAGGCGCAACGGATTTTCACGCCCGGCGGCATCGCCGCCCCAATGGCTGAACACTTGCCCGACGCGCGGCAAGGCCTCCACCTCGACCACCGCACCGGCGGCATACCGTTGCCGGGAAGGGGATACGCTCGTTCGACCTTCCCCTTCATCCACCGTTAAAAAATAAGTTCCCGGAATCTCCCGCGCGTAAACCCGCACATAGTCGATTTCATGATATTGGGGGAACACGGTTCGCGGCGTGGGATTGCCCGGCCAGTTGCCGCCGACCGCGGTATTGAGGATCAAATAAAAAGGTTCCTGCGGCACATAGGCGCTTTGCCGGGCGCGGAGGGCGCCGTCGATATACCAGCGTAATTCCCGCTCATCCCATTCCAGCGCGAAAACGTGAAACCCCGCGCTGAAATCATCTTCGCCGTGCCAGAGAAACCCGCGCTGTTTCTTTTTCGGCCAGACCCCCCAATGCACGGTCATATGAATGACTTTCGGCATATGCCCGAGCATTTCCATAATATCGATTTCCGGCGGCCAAAAGCCGCTGGCTGGCAACATCCAATGTGCCGGCCAGAGGCCTTTTCCTGCCGGCAATTTCGCGCGAATTTCAAATCTTCCGTACTGCCAACTCGCTTTTCCGCGGGTTTCCACCAAACCGGAAGTATACGGACGCCCGCCCATCTCCCGCTGCCGGCTGCGCAGCGTCAACCGCCCGTCCTGCACATATACTTCATCCGGCGCATAGTATTGTTGCTCATTATTTTTCACTAACGCCGCGTCTTCAATCCGCCATTTATGCAAATCCACTGCCTCGCCGTCGAATTCATCATTCCAAACCATGTACCATCCCGGCAACTCAGCGGCTGAAGCCGGCTGCTCCGGCGTCGCGCGCACCGGCACGGCCGCCGCACAGGCGAAAATCCCACCGAACACGGCAATCAAAATACGTGCGGACATAACGACTCCCCCTGCGGCCGGTGCGACGCGTAGCGTTTGCGCGCATAATCACGGCTGCGCGTGGCATAACAATACACGCAGCCGAACAAACAGGTGTCGGCCATACCGATATCCAATGAAACCGTACACCGGCACAACCGGCGCTGGCCGGGATCTTTTTTATCGGACACCGGGCTGCCGCTGAGCGCATGAATCAGCGGCGCGTTAATGCACTGACTTTGTCCGACCCCCGCAGCCGACCAACCGCCCGCCTGCGCGCAATTTTCTGCCTGAATCCCGAATCGGGCTGCGGCAAGCGCCATCCACCCGATAAAATCCTCATAAGCCGAAACCGTAAACGCATCGGGATAAAGCACAAAATCCGCCGCGGTTTCGGCGCGCAAACGCCGCACTGTTTTTCGGTATGGTTCGATGACACTAAAAATCATCCGTTCGACCACTCCTTCCAAGCACGGAAACAACCCGTTCAAATTGTCCCGATGCCATTCCGGCGGCGTGTAATTGGAAAATAGCACGGGATCATAACGCCAAATCAACCGCTGCGGCCCCACGTGCCGCGCGAGCTGCCGCAGCGTTTCCAGAGCGCCGGCGCGTTCCGGGCAGGCCGGTTCAAGTATCCGCGGATAGCCGGTCAGCGTGTATAAAAAATAATAGCGGTATCCGCGGCGGTCAAGCTCCGGCAAATACGGCAGCAGCGGCCGCGCGTCGCGAGTCCAAAAAACAAAAGCGCGCACGGCTTCCGGGCGCAAATCGATCCGCCGCGGCGGCTGCCGGGAATTAAACGGATTCGGTACCGTACAAAATCCGGCCCGCACCCGCTCGATGAACCATTGCGCATAAAACGCCGGTATATCCGTACGGCGGGAAACACTGATTACCGCCGGTTCTGTCGCGCCTGCCGTTTTCGGAAGCATCAATCACCACCGGTTGTTGTTCCGGCGAGCATTGACGCGGGCGCAGGGGCTCCGCCGGCACCTGACTCTATTGATCTTATCCCGGCCGCGGCCGCGGGAAAACATACCCGGCGCCGACGGCGGCGTCCTTTCCGGAAAGAATCCGCAACCGTTTCAACCGCTCATCGATCAATCGCCTGCCGGCCGCTCATCGCTTCGGCCAATGTCGCTCGGTCGCTGTGCCCCAGCGTACTGCCCACCGGGATCCCGCGGGCGATGCGGCTTATCTTGATCTTCAACGGCTGTAATATTTGCCGCACGTACAACGCCGTGGCTTCTCCTTCCCGGCTGGAACCGGTGGCGAGAATAACCTCTTCGATACCTTCCCGCTGAACGCGTTCGATTAATTGCCGCAACGGCAGATCCTGCGGGCCGGTGTTATCCAGCGGCGACAAACAGCCCCAGAGAACATAATACAACCCTTTGTATTTGCCGGTATATTCCACGGCCATCACATCCTGCGGATATTCGACGACGCACATTTGCTTCTGCCGGACAGATTTCTGCGCGCAAATCGGACACACCGCCTGATCCGCGAAATAATGACATTCCGCGCACCGCCCGATTCCCTGGCGGGCGGCAAGCATCGCCTGCGCCAACGCCTGCGTCTGCTCTTTCGGCGCATTGAGCAAAAACAGGGCCATCCGCTCCGCGGAACGCGGCCCGATCGTCGGCAAGCGCGCCAACTCGTCAATCAACCGCTGCAACGGCGGGGGATACGCTCGGCTATTCATTCATCATCCGTAATAATCGTCGCGTCAAATTCATCGCGGGAGCGCTCCAGAAACTCCCGCACAACATCCTCGTTCTCCCGGACCGCCGCGCCGGCGGCCGGAGCTGCCGGCGTTTTCTCCGCGGATACGCGCCGCAAGCGCACACGCAAGGAGCGGCCGAAAACCGCCGCGCAGGTTTTTTCAATCAGGCGGGTGTTGGCATTTTCCGCCAAAACATCCTGATGGAGCGCATATTCCGGCGGAAAACCGATCTCCAGGGCGTCACCCTGCAAAGCAAGCAACCGGCCTTCCGCAAGATACATTCCCAGCGTGATCTTCTCATTGCTGAGCTGTTGAACCACCTGCGGCCAACGGGCGACCATCTGTTCCCACTCTGCCGCCGGGACGGCTGCCGATAACGCCGGCGCTGCCGGCTCAACCGCCGCGCGGCCACGCTGGACGAGTGGCCGGAGGATGACGAGGATGACTTCCGCTGGTAGTCATCCCGGAGCGGAACGTAGCGGGAAGTCGGCGGCGCGCTTTCCGGTGTTTGGGGCTGACTCGTCGCGCTGCTGTGCCTGCGTTTCCGGCTCAAGCCGCTCCGTCGCGGAGCTGAGCTTGTCCGCGCGGCGCGCTAATAGGACGAGTACGCTCGTCCGAATCCGTCGCAGTGCTCCGAATTGACGTGAATTTCGCCCGTTTGCGGGTCATAGCACCAGGCCGCGTGCAGTGGCTCCGGCC
>JAMWCB010000145.1 GCA_023819605.1 Candidatus Omnitrophota bacterium | reverse complement strand
TCATAGCCGTCATACGCGACGATGCTGCCGTCGGCGACGAGATAGAGATCGCTTGAAGCCGGCTGCCAAAATTTATTTATAACCACTTGCCAAAGCGGGTGACCAATTATTTGGACTTCTTCTTTCACGACCAGTTGTTTCAGCCGTCCGCACTCTTTAGGGTTTACATAATCGGTAAACTGGTTGTGGCTATAATCGGTGATTTTTTCAAACAAATCCAAATAATCTTGGGAAATGTCCGGGCGTCGAATACGAAAAATTCTTATTTCAAAAAGGATGTGATGCGTCCGCATTTTTTCTAAAAGACTAATGATCGCCTGAGCGTAGCGTTTGATGCCAATTCGGCGCATCCAGACACTGGGCGCAATGCCGAGAACAACTTCAGTTTGCGGATACTGTTCGATCAGTCGGTCAAAAGCGCGATCCGCCACTGTTCCGGCCGCGAATCCTGGTGTAAAAATTTCGCCTGTGTCGATAAAAAATGTTTCATAAATATTAAAACCATCTTTGTCAAAAACAAAATCATAGTAATCGCGAAAAAAATCATTATGGAACTTTTCCAACGATATTTGCCTGTAGAAGAATTTCGCTTGATTAATCCATATCCAGGGAAAACAAATCATCTGGAGCGTACTGGCGCCGTCACAATGGTCGCATTAGGAAGAGCATCCATGGGTAGCGATTAAGCGCACTTCTGTTGTGTGCGGAAGAGAATAAGAAGAGAGAGGGATAAACCATTCTACCGGCGGTTGTCGCAGGCGCCCAACAAGCGACGGCGTAACGCTCGCGGTATTAATATACCTTTTGACCTCGGCCACTTTTGTTCTGCCGGTTTCCGACAACGGCGCCTGATAATGTTCGATCATCTCCACGCGAGCCTCAGCCATAGCCTGCATTAGTGCTTGTGAACAAGTCTCTTGGCTGAGGGCCGCAATTGCAGCGTTCAGCGCCGCAGCATGGATGATAAATTCCTGGTAGTAGGCGTGATAGTAATGCCAGGGTAAATGAAAAAGCGCAAAGTTTCCCCGGCGCGCTTCAGCCATGATTCTCTCTGTCAGGGAAGAAATCGCAAGTTCCTGTTCGCCGATCGCTTGCTCATAGGTTATCCGCGGCGTCGACTCGCCTCTGCCGCAGGTTTGCCGAAAGAGCGCAGTAACGGCAGGAATTTGCAGCGTCGGCGACAGAAAGCTTTTCGCAAAAGGCCGTTGACGCGGATCCGCGTCTTCCCTTGACCAAGATGTGTTTGCCCAACCGGTTGATACCAACAGTAAAAATGCCAGGCACCGTTGTTTTCTCATATTTGGCATAATTAATTGACCACCTTAATTTCCTATCTCCGCCAACCCGCATATTTCACTGCGGAGGTGAAATATCCGCCCGAAGGGTCGATAAATTAAATCGGTACGATTTATACTGGACGTTAGCAGGTCGCGCCGCAGCGAGAAATGCTTAAGTTCAGTTATACCGGCTCATTTAATAACTGCTTCATGGTTAAGAACGGTGCAATTTCGCTATCGGGGTATGCCCGCACTTTTTGCTCGTCTCCAGACGAGTGATGAAATATGCGGGCTAAATAGCATAACGCTCCCCCACGCTATTCCTGCGCGCAATGATTACGAAATAATTTTATAAATCATCAAGAATCCTGCGATGTTGTGCGGCCAAAAAATGCATCAAGCAAAAAACTGCAAAAAGCGAGAATCCGTCTCAAATGCTCGATTGCAGATTAACCTGCGCGCGCAGCGGCGCAAGCGCCTTGTCCAAGAGATAATGCCGGAGAAAGGCAATGCGCGGATAGCGGCCGGCGCGAGTTAAAAATACAGCTTCCCTCCGGAAATACCGGAGCAGCCGCACTCACCATGGCGCACAAAAATGCCGCAGAAATTTTGCGTAAATAAACGTTCATGCGCACACACTATCCTTTTTCACCTGATGCTTATATCGACACATCGGCCCTTTGGTTCAATGGGTTCACTATACGCCGGAATGGCACCAAACCTTCCGCTCCCAGAATATATAAACGCCCGTTCACAATGCGCACATCCGGCAGCGACAACGAGCGCTGATCTGCGATACCAACGCGACGATAGATAATTTTCAACACCGTGCCGCGTTTAATTGTCGTATCCGGCAGGTTATTATCCGCCTGCAAGCGCTGAATCGTCGGCGCGCCAGTCCGTCCGTAATAGCGGCGCGCAATAGTGCTCAACGTATCGCGAGAGCGCACGGTATGTTCCAGCACAATTTCCGCCGGCACAGACAATTCGCGCCCCGGCGAAATATGATGATAGGCCTTTAAATCCTTGGGCAAGGGAGCCAGATTATTGATTCTGGCCAATGCCTGCAAAAGCGGCCGCCGGTGCATGCCGTAGACCTGATCGGCAATGACACTCAGCGATTCTCCTGGGCTAACCGTATGGAATACGGCGAACGGCTCGATCTCTGCCGGCTGCGCTGGCGCTGCCGGGGACGCGGCGGGCTCCTCCAATACCGTAGTAGTCGGCGATTGCGGCAATACTTCCGGCGCGGCATACGGTCGCGGCTGCGGCTGTCCATTCACCGCACGTTCCGCAGGCTGCCTGCGCTGAAACTGCTCCCGCCAAGGATGCTCATCCCCGCGTTGGCGGTACAAATCAATGATTAAATACAATCCCATACCAAATACATACAATCCCATTATTAACCACATCACCACCGGCACATACTGGCGGGCTGAAAACGGTATTTTTTGCCAGAAAACCTTCACCGCCGAGATCAGCCACTGCATAAACCGGGAAAACACCGCATCGCGGGATGCAAATGTGCCGGATATGGCGGTATCCCCGCTATTATTACCGTCCGAACGATCCCCGGTAGTTTTCTCAGACTGCGGCGGCATTGCTAATTGCGGCGCCTGATACATACACCACTTAATCAAATCGTCCCGCAGAGAACGCGCATCTGCCTGCACGTGTTCGCGCGACAGGGATCCTTGTGCCAAGCGCTCCTGTAATGCGCGCAACAAGGTATTGACGCTGCTGACCGGTTTATGCTGCAGCTCTTCACTCGTAATCGAAATCTCCCATTTCTGCGCTAGCTCCCATAAAATGGTATATGAAGCGCTGAGATAAATCCCCTGCGGATCCCGGAAAAAGCGGAAAAAGCCTTCCCGGTAAAACGACAAATACAGCATGGCAATATCCGCGATCGCGGCAAAGGGATGCTCGCAGTCATATATCTGCGCCAGATACGCCGATACTTCCTGTTTAATGCGCTCCGAAGTTGCCGTCCCTGTCCCCCATAATGTGGATCGCTGATCGGACAAATGCTGGCTTTCGTGATTTGCCGCTAATCGATGCCGCACCGCAAACACCTGTTGCCGCTGCTCGCCGTGCGGATGGTCCGGATAATCCAATAACAAGAATTCCCGCAGTGTTTGATGAATCTCCGGATGCACTGAACCGCCTATAGATTCTACCGGCTTATCCTCAAGATACGGCAGCAGCAACACAATCGTTTCCGCGTCCACGCGCTTTTTCACCACTACGCCGTGCGTATCGCCGAAAAAGACAAATCCCAATCCTGCCGGCAGGCGCTGATTGACGTCATCGATGCGGTCGCCGAGCAAAAGCACCGGATCGCTTTCCGGCGCGCGGCGATACACTCCGTCGATACGATGCGCGACACTGGATAAAAAATACTCCGGCTTTTCTGTTCCCGGCAAGGAGCGCTTTAATACTTCAACGAATAAATAAATATTATTTTCCCGTAAAAAAACATTTCCCCTCAATCGTTTCGCAAGAGCTTGTATTTTTTGATTATTTGATTGCGGATCTCCACTCAATTTGATCAGCTCAAGCATATACTTAACAAAAATATCCGCACGGTCATCTTTTATTTCAAACAACTGCAAATCGTCTATAACTACCTTTGCAAAAACGACATTAGCCGCCTGAGCCGCGCGCGCCGTCAGAAATTCCGGCCAGATTTCGCCGAAAAATAACTCCAAACCTTCCTGAATATAATTTCCTTCCGCATGGTCCAAACGCTGCGCCAAACGTTCTGAGGCGTCCTTAATCCGCTGCAAATATTCTTCCGAATTTCCCTGCGGACGTTCCACCTCATAGGTCACCGGCTGATAGTTACTGCCGGTACCGGGCTGCAACACCAATTCCTGCGAAGCGACGATACTGAGCACTTCCGTATCATCCGGATAACCGATAATCGTATCGCCGGCCACAACCAGCGGGGCATTGTGGTCAGCACCCCGCTCAACTGCCGGCGGAACCTTGACGCGAATCTCCCAAGGTGTCTGTGCAGTGCTGTCCTGGCCGCTGAACAATTCCGGCACACTCTCCGGAACCGGTTGTTCTGCCGGCTCATCCGCTCTTTGCTCTGTATCCGGCGATGTTTCTTCAACGGTGGCATCACTATCACCCGGGGTTATCCGCGCGTATAAGTCCAGCGCCGCGTCCACAACCGCCGCTTCCGCCGCTGGATTTTCCCATTGCGTGAGTGCGCGATAGATCAACACAAACCGCCGGCGCGCGTCCGGCTCATGCCGCAGGCGCTGGAACAGATATGCGCTGCGGCGTGCGCCAGCGGATTTCAATCCCCGGTAAAGATTTTGCCGAAATTGAACACTCCCCCTTTCAAATCGGTCAAAATCCAAGGCGACCGCCACCATATCTTGGATAATTGAAGCTGTTTCACGTTGGCTTATTCTTTCGTCCAGCGCCATGCGCCTGCGTGCGATTTCATGCCGCAGCACAAAATTCCGCAACACCTGAACAGAAGCAGTATTTCCCGTATCGTAATCGATGAATAATAAGGGATTTATTTCTATTGCCGCCGCGGAATCGTGGCGGGAAAGCAACACCGGATTATTTACAACAAACTGAACGGGATGCCCTTCCAGGAAACTCCTCTGCGCCGCAGAAAGCGCAGCAATTGCCGCGTCCATTCCCTGCAGACTGGCGACAATCATTGCTTTGATGGTCGACGTTGAATATTCATCATCCACAATCATTGCTTTTAATCGTTCCAGCAGCGGCACCAGGTCAGCGGAAACCGCACGCCGCTGGTAATCGCCAGCCAAACGGCGCCGTACGTTTTCATAGATACCGCGCCACTCCGCATACTCCTTCTTCCAATAATTTTGTGGCAGCAAATATCCGAAAACAAGCATGATCGTCTGAACATTATCTGCAGCCGGCTGCTCATTAATCACATTTCTTATCCGCTCGGCAAGCGCTACGCAAAAGTCATACCTAAACCTAATGGCAACTCCGCCGTACAACACATCTGATTGGCCGGCCAGACGCGGGACATTCCGCAACGGAATAGTCCGGGAATACGACGATAACGGAAAAGCTGCCGGGGCCTGGCCCAGCATCTGCGCGACCTCAGGCGCCTGAATTGACAGGCGGGGCGCCAGACAACTTGCCGCCTGATGCCCTGCCCAGCCATCAGGAATATCAAGACACAAAAAAGTGTGAATCAGTACCACCGCAGCCAAACGTTTCCAGCGCATGCTCATTCTCCCTATAATTAATTAATAATATATAACATACGTGTCCGGTAAAAATAAGTGTTTGTCGATAAAAAAGGAAGCAGATGGACATGAATTACCGGCAATTGCGATGACCGTCAGGGGAAGCATTTTTCCGCTGGCGGGCAATTTTA
>JAMWCB010000144.1 GCA_023819605.1 Candidatus Omnitrophota bacterium | reverse complement strand
TAAAAACATTATGGTACAGGTTAGAAGAAACGGCGCCGCCACAAGGCACCGCACGCGCGGCGGCGGTTCATTCGCGCGGAGGACCAACGGCACGGAAAGCAACGCGACTGCCAAGGCGATCAGCCACAAATTGCCGGTATACACCGCGACTGCCGC
Source organism: Candidatus Omnitrophota bacterium (assembly GCA_023819605.1). Classification (GTDB taxonomy): domain Bacteria; phylum Omnitrophota; class Gorgyraeia; order B26-G9; family B26-G9; genus JAMWCB01. The sequence continues at coordinate 5,522 of JAMWCB010000144.1, read as the reverse complement.
CAAAACACCCCCGGCAATACTTTCCCCGCGCACGCGGCCGCGCGATTCGCCATCTCGCGCATTGTTGGTCACCGGAAAAGATACAGTACCGCGGTGCAGATATGCCGCCATTTCCCAGGCGCTGTCGAGCATCACGGATAAATGCAGAAAGGATGCGGCGCTGACATAGCGGAACAGGCGCGCGCCGTCTTTGCGCAACAGCTGCGCCGCCGGCAGCAACGGCAGAAAAATCGTAATAAACATGACCGCGTAAAAATCCCCCATCCAAAAAACGTTGTAGCGCAATTTAAGCATTGCCTGCAGCGGCCCTTCGTAAAACACCGGCGCGACCAGAAACAGCGGCCCCTGCATCTGGTAACGCGCATAATAAAACGGCATGATAAACGCCGTGGCCGCAATCAGCCCAATAAACGGCACTGCCTGCAGAAGCGCTGCCGCGGAAATGAAAATATCGGCTTTTTCCAGCCAAAATACCTGCCGCGACCACAGCAAGCGCGGATAATACCGCAGCAGATATTGCAGCGTACCGGCCACCCATTTACGGTTTCGTTTGCGGAATTTTTCCAGGGTCTGGGGAAATTCCTCACCGCAGTAAACATCTTCACAAACAATACCCTGATACCCGCGCCGGCGCGCTTCCGAAGAAAACGTTAAATCTTCCGTAGCTATTTCCGGAATGCCGCCGATTGCGTCAATAACATCACGCCGCAGCACCGCGCCATGGCCGTACCACATCACAAAACCATAGCGATTTTTCAACGGCATATAATAGCGCCAATGAATATCGACCATATATTTCAAGATGCTGCCCAGCCATCCCGTCTGATTGGATAAAGATTTCTGGAGAGCCTGGACAAAACCAATCGAAGGGCTTCGTGAGAAATAACGCATAACTTTGCTCAGAAAATCCGGCGGCACCACCGTATCGGCGTCGTTGACACAAATGTGCGTAAACCTGCGGTCAATCCGCGACAGGGCATAATTGATATTGCCGGCTTTATACCCGCGCCTGTGCGCGCGGCGGATAACCTGCGCCCGTGGATGCCACGCCGTAAAACGATCAACGTGTTGGCGCATCAGCGGATCATCGCTGTCGTCGCAAATAAATACCGTGTAATTTGGATATGTCTGGCGCAGGCACGACTGGCAGGCCGCGGCATTGAAATCATTGCAGGTCAGATACAATAATGCCACGGAAGCCGGCGCGGCAGGCACGCTCAGCGGAGCATATTCACCACGGCAACGCCAGACCCGGCTGAATACAATATGGCCGCAGTGATAAATGCCGCACATCCATAAAAAATTAAGGCAGACGACGAAAACTACCACCGCGGCCTTGGCAAACCAAGACTCCGGGCCGATCAATAATGACAAAAGGCGGGGAGAAAAATAAAACGCGCACCATACTGTCCCCAGCACAATGCTTAATAGCAGAACATCACTCTTGGGCAGATGGCGCGACACTGCGTCCGGCATCTCCCCCTTGACTGAAGGAATAGCATCTACCATTCGGCGCCGCTGATAGCGGTTGGATCCCAGAAAGCAATCACAAAAATCTCCGACCATCTCTTAATTCATACCGCGTGTGACTGAATATCAAACACAAGGTCCCTGTAGTTGGTCGGCGTTCCTTCGCGAATAAGCAAGATATGGGCGATCGGCTTCCGCCGTACGCCAATTACAAGAATTTTTTTGGATATTACCATTGCACACAAGCAATTAAACCAATATGATTGCTATTTATCATTTAATTACAAATGGTTTATTCTGTCAATAAAAAAAGTGATATTATACCAATATTTTCTGATTATAGCGGGCTGTTAGCATTTTCAAATAATTCGTGGCTAAATACCGTGACGGGTGTACAAGCTCATTTATTTCTCAATTTATCGCGTTTGGTGCTGCCGGCTGAAAAAATTTATTCATTCCATTGCAAAAAATTATCCCGCATGCTATATTTTATTGTTTTTATTGAATCAGGAGTAATCATTTGCGTCTCGTGAAAAAAATAACCGCTGCCGCACTTCTCATGTTTTGGGGGCCGCTTTCGGTAATGGCTGGCCCACGCGGGGTTGCGCGCACAAATTCTGCGCCGCGCTGTTTATCGCCGTTTATCTCTCTGCAGGCACCAGCGCTTCAGGCCGCATTTCATCACCAGCGCCCTGCTGATTCCGCAAAAACCAATTATAGCCAATCTGCGCTTGCGCACCAGGAGCTCACTGTAGCCGTAACGACATTTTCCGAATATCGTTCTAAAGGGCCTGTCGGCGGTGTATTTTCAAATCTCTACGTACCCAATGCTGCCGGGTTAATAGCTGCGCTGACTCCGTATGTCACAACAATTCCGTTTAGCGCGGTAGATATTGACGCACCATTTTTAGTGGTCGATTATAACACGGCAACCGGCAGCACAACCCCCATCGCATTGGTTTTTTATCAAAAATCTCGCATTCCATTAGCCGATATCGAACCGGATCCGACCATCCACGGCAATGATCTTCAAAGCATCCTGTATGCGGCAGGCTTTGACGATGCAAACCTTTCGCTACGCCCTGGATTTGACTTGTCCGCGACAGAGAATCCCCAAGCGCTCAGTATGTTGCGCCGTTCATTGACCGCCATAAAAATCGGCGCGGTCGATAAATATTATTATGTACCGTTGGCCGGCCCTGCACGTCTGCAGGCATGGCTCGCAACCATCACCGACCAAATTACCCGGCCCGCGGAATTTCCCGAGATTGCATTAAAACCGACCGCCGACATAACACTGAAAAGTCTCTTCTTAGAAGGCGATAAAGGCTACACTGCGCCGTGGACAAATCCGTTAACCGGCGACTATTCCGCGCAATACCCGCATCTGCCGGGCAATTTCATCCTTGAATTAACGAAAATGCCGGAAGTAGAAACTCTTTCCAAAATTCAGGACACAAGAGTAGCCTTGGAAATCATCCGTAGCTTGCGGCAGATCGGCATCAGCCGCTTCAGTGAGGTATATCTTAAAACCATCGAGTCGCTGCTGGGCATTTACCACCTGAAAACCGCTACCTATATTATGTGGAAGGATGGCATCATAGCTGCGGTGCTCATTGCACGACTTAATCCGGAAGGCAGCAAGAACGTGTGGACGATCGATTATGTCGAAGTTATGCCAGGATTCCGCGGCAATGGGTTCGGCGCAAAACTTTTCCGCGCATTTGTCGATGACTTCCGCGAAGAATGGATGAAGGGAAACTTCCAATATCAGGGGGGAGAAGGCCCGGCTTTTGACGCCTGGGTGGCATTATCCCGATCCTTAAAATTTATATATTGTTTGGATACGAACTCTTCTGCCGTCTATCGCAGGCCTACCCCGCGCTTACTCAACTCCGAATCCCTATCTCAGTCCATTTAATCTCCTGACCCTTGCGCGCGCTCCACACGCGCTCCATCCGACTTGAAAAACAGTCAAACATACGGTATCTTGACAAATAACGATCATCGCAAAGAAATAAACGCAGATAACACTATGACTAAAAAAATTTATCCTATAACGTTCCGAATAGTGCCCGCCATCATTCTTCTGTGCTTTTTGATGGGGGATTTCGCTGCGGCAGCGGGGAAAAAAATCTCGCAGGAGCGGTATGAATTTCGCGAGAATACCTTATCGCCGCGTTTAACATCAGGCGCCGATTTCTTGCTTCATGCATTTCAACGCGAAAACACTGCGCCTCTGCCCGCGATTTCCCTGACGGAAGAGAACATACAAACCGCTGTAGCCGATTTCCTGAAGCAGCACCGCGCCTTAATGCAACAGGCCATCGAATCAACTGATGCCATTTCAGAAGGAATAATGAGTTCCGATTGAAAAAAAAATAAAAAAGCCCTGGTCGAATTATCCGCCTTAGCCCAAAAGATGGAATACTTTTATTCTGAATATAGCCATTTCCAATCAAGCCTGTTGCATGGCGCCAATTCCAGCCAACGGCTGGTGCTGATTACATTATTCGCGGCCATTGATTATTCTGTGGAAACCGCGTCGATCAGCAAACAATTTAATGTGTTCCAGGTCAAAACATTGATTGAACAAATCAATCACCAAATGCAGGCAAACGCTGATGCCGAACAAGACGGACACTCGCCTCGCTTATCGATCAACGAACCCTTTTTTCAGGAATTTTTTGCAATCCATTATAGTCTCGGCGCACTAAAAGATTATCTGATTCGCGTACAGGAAAGACTCGAACAGTTCCCCCAAAAAAACGCGACCTCAACACGTGAAGCACAAAAAAATTTGCGAAATAATGTCATTCCGTTTGCCCACACCATTAAAAAACAACCGGCGGCGGCTCAGGCTACAGAACGGGCGATATAGCGTCAACCCTCGAAAATAAAATTTATGACTCTGCAAAAATGCGTGCTTCAACTGCATCAATCGGATTAATTCAAAGTTCAAGGGCTGACCCCAAAACGGCTCAAAACGGCTTTCTCTGTGGTTTCGCGCGTCTAACGTCGCGCATCATCGGTCGCGCCGTGCGTGATCCGCTGCATGCGTTTGTTCGGCTTTTCCCGTTTCGCGGTTTTGGCAAGTGTCTGTCCCTGGCGCTTTTTCATGGCTGCAACAATGGCGTCCAGGTCATGCCCATAGCGCGCAGACAACATATCGCGGTTCCGCCACACCTCGGCAATGATCGTATCCTTCATCTCAAGTCTCCTTCCGTGAGTTCAAACGGCGTGCATATCTCGGGACACGTATGCCCGCATTGCTCGCAAATTGCACGCACGCGGGGCTTTGTCACTGGATTGTTCAGATGCCTGCAGTTCCATGTGAGCAGGTAGTCGGCACCGCCCACTGCCGCAGCTGCAATATGCAGCGCGTCAAATTCTGCTTTCCGAGGGACACCGCCCTTGGAGAGCAGTGCCGTAGCCACCACTTTTACAGCGTCATCAACCGCGAGTTCCGGCATGCCACGCAACAGCACCAACCGACGTTCAACCACATCGGGATTGCCCACGCTACACTCTTCAACCACCAGTTGCGATGTAACCAAATCGTAGGCTCCCAAAACTCCCGTGTAACCTCCTGCCACGCTGACACAACAAGATCACGGCTCGGATGCGCCGCAAGGTAGCTGAAAATCGAGGTCTCAACATATATCCGCTTGCGTTTCATGACGCTATTATACCATCCTGTCCGTCAAACTGCAAATTCTGCCGAACGCCACAACTGACCGACGCGGCCGGCCAGTAATGTCCGAATTGGAAACTGACGTGGCCCGCCCGCGTTCGGTCCAGTGTTTTTGTTGGGCCTTTTCATTTCTATCGAGGATACTCCAAATCAAGTGCTGCGACTTCCTTCTTCGTCCAGGTCTTGTCATTTGCATAGTTGCATAGGTCGAGTAGGCCGAGTATTCGCTGCTCTCCGTCCCTTCTCCCACGCCATACTTGCCGCACTCTGACTGATTCCCAATTCCCGTCCAAGAGCCGTAATCGTCTTCCCCCCATATTCTTTGCCCAAGTACACATATACGCTGCGCGCAATGCGC
>JAMWCB010000143.1 GCA_023819605.1 Candidatus Omnitrophota bacterium | reverse complement strand
TACAGGACGATGCGGTGATCTTTGACCATTTGGGGGATGTGTTTGCCGCGCGCGGGCAGATGGATAGGGCGCGGCTGTATTGGGAAAAATCGTTAAAACTGAACGCCGACCAGCCGGCCATCCGGGAAAAAATTCGCGCGCTCGCCGGACAACCAGAAAAGGAAAATCATGAAGCGGTTTTGGAGAAAAATTAAAACTTTTTTTGTCGAGCGGTGGGTTTGGATTCTTGCCGGAACGGTTACCGGCGGTTTAATCGTCATGGCCTTTGACGGTATCTCCAAGCTCGACCCTTACGGGCGGATTTCTCTGCAGGCGACTATGCCGTTGTGGATACTGGCGTCGATTGTCAGCGGCGCGATTGCCGCCCTGATTTACGTCAGCGTGTTGCGCGGGGCGTTTTCGAATATTCGGAAAAAAAGCGTGAAAGCCGAGACGGTTAAAGTGAAATTTGCCGATGTGCTCGGTATTGATGAAGTCAAAGAAGAAGCGTTGGAAGTGGTGCAGTTGCTTAAAGATCACGCGTTGCTCAGCAGAATCGGCGGAAAAATACTGCGCGGTCTTTTGCTGATCGGGCCGCCGGGCTGCGGTAAAACATATTTGGCAAAGGCAATTGCCACGGAAGCCGGCCTGCCGTTTCTGACTTTTTCCGCCAGTGAATTTGTCGAGGTATTTGTCGGAGTCGGTTCCAGCCGCGTGCGTAAGTTGTTCATCCAGGCGCGGAAATTAGCCTACAGCCGGGGAGGCTGTATAATTTTCATTGATGAAATCGACGCGGTGGGGCGTCAGCGCACCTTCAACTTCGGCGGCGGGGCGGAAACGAATTCTACCTTGAATCAGTTGTTGGTCGAAATGGACGGCCTTGCCGGCGCCGGAGAAAATGTTGTGGTGATCGGCGCGACCAACGCGTCGGAAGAGGTGCTTGATGCCGCGCTGCTGCGGCCCGGGCGTTTCGACCGGTTGATTTATATCGACCGGCCGAATCTGGAGGGCCGGGAAGAGCTGTTCCGGCATTATTTGGGAAAAGTGATCAGCGAACCGACGATCGATGTCGGCCGCCTGGCGCGCAATGCCGTGTATAAAAGCCCGGCGGATATCGAGAATATTATTAAGGAAGCGGCGCTGATTGCCACGCGTAAGCGCAAAGAGCAGATCGGTTATAAGGAAATCAGCGAAGCCATGGAGCGGATCGAATTAGGCATCAAGCATAAACGTAAAATGACGCCGCGCGAACGCGAGATGACCGCATTTCACGAATCCGGGCATTTGATCACCACGTTTTTATTGCATCCGACCAACGATGTGTTCAAAGCGTCGATCATTTCGCGGCGCAACACGTTGGGCGTCGTTTACAGCCAGCCGCGGGAAGAGTTGTTCAGCCATGACCGCGACCACCTTTTGGCCAATATCAAAGTGGCGCTTTCCGGCTATGCCGCCGAAAAAGTGCAGTTCGGGGTGACGACCACGGGGGTGAGTTCGGATTTTCGTAAAGCGATGGGGATCGCGCACGGCATGGTGTGGTCAATCGGTATGGGGTTGTCCGGACAGATCGGCGATTTTTCGGCGCTGCCGCGGGCGCAGGTATCGGACACCGTCAAAAACCGGCTGAACGAGGAGACGAACCAGATTTTACAGAGTTGTTTGAAGGAGGTTGAACGCTTATTGCGGAAGGAGCGCCCGATATTGGAACGCTTCGCCCGGGAATTGATGGAAAAGGAAGAGTTGGAATACGACGAGATCGAGGCGATTTTTAAGGAATATGGCAAAAAACCGCTGTATCTACAGTCGTAGGGCCGGCGTTTTTCTGCTGCCGGCAGTGATCGCCGCCGTGGTCTGGTTCGCCGGCTGCGCTTCGTTCTATTCCCGCGATGAGGTTATTGATTTACTGGTGCGGGTATGTAAGAAAGAGAAGAATCTTGAAATTCAGGCGCGGCTGGTCGACAAGAATCTGATTGTCTTTCTGCCGCTCGACGAATTGTTCGACAGCCGTTTAAATATTTTACCCAAGGCGGTTGATGATATTGAAGCGGTGGTCATGCTCACCTCGCGGGTGCTCCTGAGTACGAAAGAAAAAATTGATTTTTATACGGTCATTGCCGCGGACACGCAAAATACCGCGGCGGAAGTGACGCTGATCCGTTATTTCGACGATATTTATAAATTTATGTACGAGTGGATCAGCCGGGAGGAATACCGTAAACGGCTGGTCTGGAAGGTTATTTTTAATCCGAAGCACCTGTATTCCAAAAATTTCGATTTTCTCGTGGAACCGATGAGCCTGCCGTTGTTTTTGACCCGGCAGATTGAACAACGGGTTAACGCGAATTTTGAAGCAAGCAAGCGCTTGAAAGTGGCGGTCGACGGTTTCTGGCAGGCGGAGGCGCGGCGGTTATTGTTTACCGTGACGTTCGCCGATGCGGCGATGTTCCGCGCGGTTATCGCGCCGCTGATTCTCCGGGAAGCGGCAGTGGTGGCGCGGGATTATCGTTTTACGGATTTTTACGAGGTTACGGTCGTCAATAATTTCGGCCCGGATACGGTGAACGCCGCCCCGGCCGATCTCGCGGCGAGGTATGCGAACATCCCGCTGCAACAATTACTGCCGCAGTGAATCCGGCCGCCGGACAGACGGATGCGTTATGTGGAAAAAAGGAGTTGACGGTGCAGATCAATGAGTTGGAAACAAAAGCACGGCAGGTGCGCCGGCTGATTGTACAAATGTTGGAAAAAGCCGGTTCCGGCCATCCGGGCGGTTCTTTATCGTCCGCGGATATTATGAGCGTTCTTTTTTTTCATGTCCTGCGCCATGATGCGCGGCGGCCGCGGGATCCGAATCGCGACCGTTTCCATCTTTCCAAAGGCCACTGTTGTCCGGTATGGTACGCCGTGTTGTCCGAGTGCGGATATTTTCCGCAGGAAGAGCTGTGGAATTTGCGCCGGCTCGGGGCCATGCTCCAGGGACATCCCGATACGCATGTGCCGGGGGTCGATGTCGCCAGCGGCTCGTTGGGCCAGGGGTTGTCGGTGGCGTTGGGCATGTCTCTGGCGGCGAAAATCGATGCGCGGACGTACCGGGTTTACTGTCTGCTGGGAGACGGCGAGATTCAGGAAGGAAACGTATGGGAAGCGGCGATGGCCGCAGCGCATTACCGGTGCGATAATCTTTGCGCCGTTCTCGATTATAACGGTTTTCAGATCGACGGCCGTGTCGAAGAAGTGATGAACATCGAGCCGATAGCCGATAAATGGCGGGCATTCGGCTGGCACACCGTCGTTGTTGACGGCCATAGTATTCAACAACTGGTTGACGCGTTCGCGAAGGTCAAAGGTGTCGGCGGCAAGCCGAGCATGATTATCGCGAAAACCGTCAAGGGAAAAGCGGTTTCATTTATGGAACATGTCGTCGATTTTCATGGACGCGTTCCGACCAAGGAGGAGGCGGCCAGAGCGCTGCAGGAGCTGTCAGATGAGCGGTGAATCGGTATATCAACGGGAGGTGTACGGCAAAACGCTGGTTGAATTGGGACGGGAGAATAAAAATATTGTCGTGCTTGATGCGGATTTGTCGGGTTCGACGCGCACGGCGTTGTTCGCGCGGGAATTTCCCGAGCGTTTTTTTAATTTTGGAGTCGCCGAACAGAATATGATGGCCGCTGCCGCCGGTTTGGCCAGTTGCGGCAAAATCGTGTTCGCCTCGACGTTCGCGATGTTCGCCACCGGCCGCGCCTGGGATCAAGTGCGCAATTGCATTTGTTACAGCAACATGGATGTGAAAATTGTCGCTACCCATGCCGGGATCACCGTGGGGCCGGACGGGGCGACGCATCAGGCGCTGGAAGATATCGCGCTCATGCGCGTTATTCCGAATATGCGTGTTTTTGTGCCTGCCGATGGGCCGCAAACTCGCGACGCGGTGATGGCGGCGCTCCATTTGCCGGGGCCGGTGTATATCCGTTTGGGCAGGGATAAGGTACCCAGTCATGCGCACCCCGCCGCGTTTGTGCCCGGTGTCGCCGAAACGATGGCAGACGGGACGGATATCGCCGTGTTTGCCTGCGGCATAATGGTGCGCCATGCTTTGGAAGCCCGTCAGACATTGCTGCAGGAGGGAATTCAGTGCGCGGTGATTAATATCCATACCATCAAGCCGATCGATCAGGCGGCGATTATATTGGCGGTGCAGCGGGTAAAAGGCGTGGTGATTTGCGAGGAACATTCGGTCATCGGCGGTTTGGGCGGGGCGGTCGAAGAGGTGCTTGCCGGTTGCGGTTATCCGGTTAAAATTGCGCGCATCGGCGTGCACAGCCGTTTCGGCCAGTCCGGCAGTCCGGCTGATTTACTGAAAGAATACCGCCTCGCGCCTGCCGATATCGCCGTTGAGGCGCGGCAGCTGCTAACGTCATAGTTTCCCAGGGCAATGATGAAGGATAGAAAAATTATTCTGCCGGCGCCGGCAAAAGTCAATTTATTTTTGGAAATAACCGGTAAACGTGATGACGGCTATCATAATTTATATACGCTTTTTCTGAAAATCGCGTTAACGGATATGTTGACGTTTTCACCGCGCCGATCCGGCATTGTTTTTTCGTGTTCCGACCCGGCGTTAGCGACCGCCGAGAATTTGGTCTGCCGGGCGGCGGCATTGTTGCAGAAGACGAGCGGTTTTTCCGGCGGCGCGCGCATTCATTTACGCAAGCGCATTCCCTGCGCCGCCGGTTTGGGCGGCGGCTCCAGCGATGCCGCGGCTACCTTGCTCGGATTGAACCGATTGTGGGGATTGGGATGGGATGCGTCCCGTCTGCTGCCGTTGGCCCGGAAATTGGGCGCCGACGTTCCGGTGTTCATTCGTCCGGAACCGCTACTCATCGGCCGCGGCCGCGGCGATATCCTGCGGCCGGTTCCCAAACCCTGGCAGTGTTGGCTTGTTCTGGTTAAGCCGGCGGCGGCCGTATCAACCGGAGAAATTTTCCGTTCCGTAGCGCTCCCCTTGACAAAAAAAACAAATAATGTTAAATTACTTCTTTACGCTCTTGCACAAGGTGATTATCGGCGAGCCGCGTTATATATGTATAATCGGCTGGAAACGGTAACCTTGAATAAATATAGCGAGTTAGCGCAGATTAAAAAAGCTTTTTTCGCGCTCGGCGTTCCCGCTGTTCTGATGTCGGGAAGCGGGTCGGTTATTTTTGGCTTGGTTCCGCAGAGAGAGGAGGCGCTACGCGTCGGAAAGCAACTGCAGGGCTTCGGTGATGTGATGGTGGTGGCGGCGAATCGGTGACGCAGGGATACATCGTACATCGGGGAAAGGAGTGATGCAGCTATGGATCTTACGGAAGTCAGGGTTTTTGTGCGAAATAAGGAGAGCAACAAAAAACTGAAAGCCTATGTCACAATAACATTGGATAGCTGTTTTGTGATTCGCGATGTTAAAGTCATTGAAGGCGGCAAAGGCTTATTTGTTGCGATGCCTTCGGCAAAAATGAAAGTTCCCTGCCCGAAGTGCGGCCATCGAAACGTCGTGCGCAGCAAATATTGCAATCAGTGCGCCGCGCTCCAGGAGCAGCCGGTGCGGCCGTTGGAGGCCGCTGATGATCTGCGGCAGACCGAACATAAAGATATCGCGCATCCGATCACTCCCGAATGCCGCGAGCGGATTCAACAGCGCGTTTTGGAGGAATATCAGCAGGTGATCACGCAAGGCGGT
>JAMWCB010000142.1 GCA_023819605.1 Candidatus Omnitrophota bacterium | reverse complement strand
GCTCTACGGCGAAAGCGAGGGTAAAGACGGCAAGGGGATTTTTCCGGCGACGTGTGATTTTACGACGGATTTGCATTCGATGGGACAGTTGATTCAGGATGGACAGCGGAATATTTTTGAAACGTTTATGTTCGTGAACAAGGCGGCGGCGCGTTTGAAGCTTCCCCGCACCGCCGATGACGGCGAGGGGTTGAATTATTTGGCGGGAAAAGATGTGGAATTCGTCAATCGCAAAGCCTATGAAGGCACGGCGTTGGCCCACCGGGAAGGCGGGGTGCCGAATATGACGATCGAAATTCCGGCCTGCACGCCGTTTCACCTGGGACAATTGTTTTATTTTTTTGAAAAAGGCGTAGCGTTATCGGGCTTGCTGCTCGGGGTCAATCCGTTTAATCAGCCGGGAGTGGAAGCGTATAAAAAGAAAATGTTTCAATTGCTCGGCAAGCCCGGAGCCGGGCGCTGACCGCCGGCGGATCAATCGCCGCCGGCCGGCGCCGCAGCGGCGGGGGCACGGGCCGTAACGCGTTCCGGTCTGCCGCAGCCGGGGAACTTTTTCCCGGAGGAAAGGTCTGAACCTATGAGTACGAACGAGTTGCCGCTTCTTGCCGGCGAGGCGGTCGCGCACAGCCGCGCGGAAGACGTTCAATTGGTCAAAGAGGCGGTTGCCGGCGAGCGGGCGGCCTTTGACCGCTTGATGCGCAAGCATCAGCGGCAGGTTTTCCGCACCGCCTATCGTTTATTAGGTGTGTATGATCAGGCGGATGAAGTGGCGCAGGAAGTTTTTGTGCGGGCGTTTCGTTCGCTGCATACGTTTCGGCATGATGCGGCGCTGACGACGTGGTTATACACCATAACCGTCAATGTGAGCCGTAATCGTATCCGTCAGAATATGCGCCGGCGCCGCCGTTTGGTTTCATTGTCGTGCGAAAACGAGGCCGGCGGGCATGTCGGTGAATGCCGGGATATTCCGGACTTCGCGCGGGTTCCGGACGCGGTGATCATGCGGCAGGAGCTGGCGGCGCGGGTGCAGCAGGCGATCGGGGAATTGGATGCTCTGCATCGCGCGGTTATCGTGCTGCGCGATGTGGAGGGGCTGCCCTATGAAGAGATCGCGCATATTTTACGGCTGAATATCGGCACCGTCAAATCGCGTTTGTACCGCGCGCGTCAGTTGCTGCAGTTGCGCTTGCAGGAGGCGTTTTCATGAAGTGCGCACAGTGTAAAAAATATTTAGCGCGTTTTTTAGAGCGCGATTTGTCCGCCGTCGAACAGGCGGCCGCGGAGGAGCACCTGTGCGGCTGCGCCGTCTGCCGGCAGGATCTGCGGCGTTTGGAAAAAATGATCGGCCTGCTGCGGGATTTAGGCCAGGTGGAGCCGCCGGCAGATTTGATGGATCGGGTCAATGCCCGGATAGATAGCTCTTCGGCATTAGCGCGGCTGCGTTTATTTATCGCGCAGCCGCTGCGGGTGGCCGGTGTGCGGGTTGCTGCCGCAGCGATTTGTTTCGTCATCGCGGTCGTCGTCGGCCGCGGCATAATCGAGCCGCCGGTTGGAACGCAGCGGCTTGTCAAAAAACAGGCATTAGCCGCAAAGATGCGGACGGCCCCGGCGGCATCCATTCACTGCACGGATACCATGTGTGTTTATCCGGAAGCGGATAAACAGGATTTCGAACCCGCCGCGCGGGAAGATAAAAAATCTGAATTTTCGGGAACGGCTGCCTTGTCGGGAGAAGGCGTCGTTGAGTTCGCGGCGCGTCCGGTTGTTTCGGATGTTTTTGAACCGAAAAGCGCCGCTGCGGATGGCGTGTTGCTGGTTTCTTCCAAGGTTCAGATCTCCGCGGTGCCGGATCATGCGGCGTTTTCTGAACCGTTGTCGCCGGCGCGGAAAATGACGCTGGCCGCGGAAAAATCCAAGGAGATTCACCTTCGTCCGCCGATAGCCAGACAGGAAACTGTTTCGCTGGAACAGGCGGGGCTGGTTTCCGCGAATGAGCGGCAGCATTGGCAGGCAAAGCCGCCGCATTGGCAGGCCGGAATTCAGGAGTTGGAACGTATTTTTGACGAGTTTAATATTCGGGACGTATCCCGCAACTCATTCGCGGACAATGGCCGCGAAGGCATGCGATATTTTTTTTCCCTTGCCTACGGGCAAATCGGCGCTTTTTTGAAACGCGGAGAGCGGCTGGGTGTGATTATGAAGCTGACGCCGCTGCCGCAGCTTTTGCCGGAGGCATATCGAGGGCCGGGCGGCATCAATCCGCGTGTTTTAGAAGAGCAGATAGATATAGAATTGGTATTGTTGAAATGAAAAGTATCTTTTCAGTTTTTTACAGTAAAAGTACTCCAGAAAAAACGCGTTATGCCGATTCTGAACTGATCTGCGGGGACTTCTTCCAGCCCCCGCCGCCCCCAGGAATACCTTTCTTTGTGCCGACAAAGAAAGGTATCAAAGAAAGCTCGCCCGTCAAAATTTTTTCCGCGTTCCGTAGCTACTCCCGGCGCTTATTCGCCCCTGCATCCCGCGTACTGCGCGGGATAGTCGCCGGAAGCGGGGCTCTCGCCGATTCCCCCTCCTCCCGCCGCTTCTCCTGGAAGCCCCGCCTGCCTTGGCGGGACAAGCTGGCTCAACGGCGCTGCGGCTGTCCTGCCTCCGCTCGCGCCTCCATAGCTACGGAACAATCCACGGCAAAAATTTTGAAAGGGCAGGAGCTCCTCACCGCGCATTCGCCCGTCCAAAAATACTTACTGTAAAGAACTGAAAAGATACAATGAAAACCGTTGAATTTTTTTTCATCGCCGGGTATACTAATCGATATATTTGCCCGGGATGATCATTCTGTAACTAAGGCAAGGTTGTGGGGTTAATGCTCGCCTATATTGTGCAGGGGTTGGCTATTGCGGTTGCCGCAGGGCTCCATTTGTTGTACTGGCTCATTCTGCTGCGGTGCATTGTGAGTTGGGTAAATCCGGATCCGCTCAGTCCGGTGGTGTATTTTTTGCGCCGCGCAACTGATCCGTTTCTTGAGCCGGTAAGCCGGATTTTAATGCCCTTGACTCTGAGGCTTCGCGTGGATATTTCCTCGTTGCTTGTTTTTTTTGTGATTATTTTTCTGCAGGGGTCGCTGGTTAATTTACTGTTTGAACTTGCCGACCGCCTCAAGCAATAACCGGCGGCATTGGAAAAGCAGGTAATCGATAAAGGAGGTTTGTTCTATGGCATACCCGGTAACGCGGCTGCGCCGTTTACGGCAAAGCCAGTTGATTCGCGATATGGTGCGCGAGGCTGATTTAAATGCGCGGATGTTGATTTATCCGCTGTTTGTCGTGGAGGGCCAGGACGTTAAAGAACCGGTGGCGGCCATGCCGGGAATTTTTCGTCAATCGATCGATACTCTTCTGAAAGAGGCCAAGGAAATTGTCGGGTTGTCGATTCCGGCGGTTCTGTTGTTCGGTTTTCCGGAGCGGCGCGACGAGCGGGCCAGCGTTGCTTTTGCCAAGAACGGGGTGATTCAGACGGCGGTGCGGGCATTGAAAGACAAATTTCCGGATTTACTGGTTATTACGGACGTGTGTTTGTGCGCGTACAGTATTTCCGGCCATTGCGGCATTTTAAAAAATAAAGTGGCGGCGGCGGCCGATGAAACCGGCAATGGACAGGGCAAAGAGGCGCCGGAGGGAGAGCCGGAAATTTTTAATGATCAGACGCTGGAAGTGTTGGCGAAAATTGCGCTGTCGCACGCGGAAGCCGGCGCGGATATGCTTGCTCCCAGCAGTATGATGGACGGGCAGGTAGCGGCGATCCGCCGTATGCTCGACGGCAATAATTTCAAACAGACCGCGCTGATGTCTGCGGGCGCGAAATTTAATTCACAATTGCATACCCTGTTCCATGATCCGGATGCTCCGTCGCCGCATCCCGTTGATCGGATGAGCTATCTGCTCAGCCCGGCGAACGCGCAGGAAGCATTGCGCGACCTTGCCGAGGATGTGGAGGAAGGAGCGGATATCGTGATGGTTTCTCCGGCCATGGCGTATCTCGATATTATCGCGCGCGCAAAACAACGATTTCCCGTGCCGATTGCGGCGTTTCAGGGCGGCGGGGAGTTCGGCATGGTCAAAGCGGCGACAGCCGCCGGCTGGATGGAAGAGAAGGCGCTGGTTTTGGAATTATTGACGGCATTGCGGCGGGGAGGCGCTGATTTAATCGTTACCTTTTACGCCAAAGATGTGGCGCGGTGGCTCAGCGGGCAATTTTTGCTGTAATCCGGATAGGTCGGCGTGCCGTGGAAAAGCGCACAACTTTCGCCGGCGGGGGAACGTATGCGGACTCATAAAAAATACCGCGCGGCCGCCGCGGAAATCCGGAGCGTGGCGGAGGTGTTTTGTCTATGTTCAATGTCGGATGGATGGAGCTGGCCGTTATTTTTTGCGTGGCCCTGATTGTTATCGGGCCGCGGCGGCTTCCCGAGGCGGCGCGCTTGTTCGGCAGGCTGCTGCGTGAATTCCGGAAAGCGGCCGATGAGTTCCGTGCGGCGATGGATGCCTCCGGAGACAAACCGGAGCGTTCCGTATCGGAGTATCCGCCGAAATCATCGACCCCCGAACAATGAGAACGCCGGCGCTTCGATGATTATGCGGGGAGGAGGGTGCCTTGGGTAGGATGGGAATCGGCGAACTCGCGCTTATTTTTGCGATTATTTTGCTTTTATTCGGCGCGGCAAAATTACCGCAGATCGCGCGGGCGCTCGGAGAGAGTATCCGGGAATTCAAAGAGTCGCTGCGGGATAAAAATTCTAAACAGCCGCCGGCGGCATGAGTTGGTTACCAACTGAAATTATACTTCTTCCGCGTGAAATTTTCGGCAATGGTTGTGTCTTTTTCGGTTGTGGCAACCGACGATACCGGCCGCGCGGCCGCTTCCGCTTGCCGGCGGAGTTCCGTAATTTCTTCCGTTAATTTTTTGTTTTCCTCGGCGAGACGGCGCGCGTTGGCGCGCAGTTTGCCGATTTCCTCGCCCAGTTCAATATTCGCTGTTTTCAGTTGGCTTATTTTTTGATACAGTTGCTCGATCGTTTGCGCATGCTGGGCGGTTATTTTATCGGCCTCTTGTTCCAAAGAATGTATTTTGGCGGCGAGGGTTTTGTTCGACAGAATTTCTTCGCCGAGCTGTCGGCGGGTTTGTTGGTGCTGCGTTATTGTTTCCGCTAAGGTATTCCGGATTTTTTTTAAGTCATCGCTGATCGCGACGTTGGCTTTGGTGAGCATGTCCAATTTTACGGAAAGCGTGGTGTTTTTCGCGATTTCAACCCGCTTGCGCGCCTGTGAACCGATTGCCCAGATCGCGCTCGAGGCGGCGATGCCTAAGAGCAGCGCGATGAGTATATTGAGTATGCGTTCATTCATAGCCGTACTGTATACAGGTAAACGCACGCTGATCGGCGATGTTTTTGCAACGTATCAAGTGCGCGCCGCAATCGGCGTTAGCCTGCATCTTTCATCACTCGTCGGGAGACGAGTAAAAAGTGCGGGCATACCCCGATAACGAAATTGCACCGTTCTTAACAATGAAAGAGTATAAATCGTACTGATTTAATTTATCCCGCCATACACCGGCGGGATAAATCCACGCGTGGTTCAAATCACGGTGTTTTGAACCATTCAGCGGCACCCCCCTTTGGGCGGATATTTCACCTTCCTGGTGAAATATCCGGGTTAGGGCGATACCG
>JAMWCB010000141.1:2327-5758 GCA_023819605.1 Candidatus Omnitrophota bacterium | reverse complement strand
AATACCCAGGCCGCCGTCAATTTTCAAAACACAAAAAAAATTTTTTTTGAGCTTAAAACCGCCGCACAAGAAATACGCTTTGAACGCCTCGCCGAAGAATTGCCGGCTCTGACCGCAGAAGGTTTTCACGGCAAGATTTCCGGCGAAAATTTTATTAAAGGAAATTTCGAACCGGACAGCGAGCAATTGGTTGCCGAAGCATCGTTTTCATTCTCAATACCGGACGGAACGATCCGCGGCGCGCCGGTAGGCAAAATCGAAACAACCGGCGGAATGAGCTATGCGGGAAATAACCTAACCATAAAAAATTTATTTATCGCCTATAACGACCTCACGCTCTTAGCCAACGGAAGCGTCGTGACTGTGCGGCGTAACCCGTTGGCACAAATCGAAATACGCGGAAAACTGCCCCTGGATATCCTTCCCCTGCTGCCGCTGCGCATGCCGGATACATTCGCTCTACCAAAAATCAGCGGAGTCTGCGATCTGGCCGGCGCGGCAAAAATACACCTCAGCGGCACACCGCCCCCGGAACTCAACGGAACAATCAACGCTCCACAGCTCACCGTCGGCAGCCTCCCCGTAGCCGCCGTGAAAATTGATTTTTCACACAAAAACAACGCGCTGATGCTGAAAAGTTCCGGTAAACTCGCGGCCGGCGCCTTCCAGTGCGAGGCAAGCGCCGACTTTATACCAAAAATTTTTACGTATAAAAGCCGCATCAAAGCAGCTGAACTCGATTTACGCAGGCTCCTTACCGAACTTAACTCGCCCTACGCTCCCACCTGCCAGGGCAGCCTCACCCTGGACGGAGGGTTTGACGGGCGCGGCTGGGATAAACACGCCGTAAACGGACAGATTAATCTATCTCTCAACAAAGGTTCCTTGTCCGGGTTCGCGTTGCTCCGGCAATTAGATACGCTGCTCCAAACAAAAATTTTTCAAGAATTCCCCGTGACGACCGCAGCCGGTGTATTCAAAATCAACCAAGCGCGGGTGGAGACAAATAATCTGCAAATTATCGGACCGGAAACGGCGCTGCTATTTCAAGGCACGATCTGGTTTGACCAACGTTTCGAAAATGCCCGGCTTACCGTGGAAATCAGCGCAAACAGCGCATCGAAAATCAGCGCCGCTGTCTTAGATAAAATGTTCCTGCCGCTCAACACTACCTACATGCAAGTATTTCCTCTGCAAGGAACCCTGCTGGATCCTTCGGTTGAACCGGCGGCGCAATCAACACAAACGCAGCCGTCCGCGGAACCAGGTTTCTTTCAAAGCCTCTTTAAACCGCAGTAATATGGGCGAACCATTCGCCCATTCGCGGACGTTTTGACATCATGAAAAATTTACGCTATACTATGGCCATGAAGCTGGACGCTGTCCCGGACTACCCCGGATAAGTCGCAACCGGTGAACGAACCGTCCCCCGGGCCGCTGAAGCTAACCGGAGGCTCCGTCCTCCCCGGCATAATTTGAGCGGAATCCCGCCATAAAGCGACGGTACAGGTCCCGCCGCTTGGTTTAAATCACTGTGATTTGAACCAAGCGTGGATAGACATACCATAAGGAGACTGGCGCTACGACAATGTCCAAAAGTAAAAAAAAATTCACGCAACGATTTACGGTACTGCACGATTTAGGGCGGTATCTCTGGAAAAATAAACTTTGGTGGATGATGCCGATTGTGATCATCCTCGGCGGTATAGCTCTATTGATGATCTTTACCTACAACAGCTCGGTGGTGCCCTTTACGTACGCGCTTTTTTAATCAAACCGCAACCAGGTGCACCCGTTGTTTTTTTTCCACCGCCGCCTGATCTAAGCGGTAGCATTCATCCAATAGATTATTCTTGAAACTTGCCGGCCCCTGACTGATGCGGGCTGCGCGCTCTGCGGCTATTTCATAACACACAAGCCCTGCCGCAGCCGCGGCGGCCATATCCGCGGGTGCCACCGCAACAAACGCGCCGATCACCGACGCGGCCATACAACCGGTACCGACGACCTGCGCCATGAAACTGTCGCCGTTCTGCACCAGATAGGTGTGCCGACCGTCGGTGACAATATCTTCTTTGCCGGTGACCACGACCACGGCCGAACGCTGAACCGCCAATGCCGCCGCGACGCGCGGCATATTCTCGCCGACAGCCGCCGCATCGACACCGCGGGTTACCACATTTTTCCCCGCTACACGGGCGATTTCCGAGCAATTACCCTTAATCATCCCAATCGCGCCGGTCTCCAAAAGCTCCGCACACTTATCATTCCGCAATTCCGTGGCGCCGGCGCCGCACACATCGAGAACGACCGGGATGCCTTTTTCCCGCGCGGCTATCGCGGCGCGCTTCATCGATTCCACCAGAGCGACGGTCAATGTCCCGATATTCAAAACCAGACTGGAGGCAATCATCGTCATCTGCGCGGCTTCTTCCAACGCATGGGCCATCACCGGCGATCCGCCGATCGCCTTGACGATCGCCGCGCAATCGGCAATCGTTACCCAATTCGTTATATGATGGACCACCGGACAATCGCGGCGGACTTTTTCCAATAGACTAAACGCATTCATGCTCTCCCTCCTCCGAATTCCGACCTTTCCGTAAAACAAACGATTTACTGGGGCTATTCTAACATGTTCACGCCGGCGCTTCAATCACGTAACTTGTCGCTGGACTATCCGCGGCTGGCCTCGCCGCACATTAACAGCGATAAAAAATTTTTATTTTCTAAAAGAACGTGGTACAATAATCACAATTATGACGGTTTTCAATAATTATCGTAAAGAAAGGGGAGAGAATATGCGTTTTCGTTTATTTTCCACGGCCACGATAACTGCGCTGATCATCGCGTGCGGATGTGCCGCCGCTCCATGCTATGCCGAAAATGAAATCCGCATAGGCATACTGCCGGTATATTCTTATTTAGAAATTTACAAACGTTCCAAACCGTTGCGTGATTATTTGCAAAGCCGCTGCGGCGTAACCGTGGTGTCGAAATTCTTTAAAAATATGGACGATTACTACCAAAACGCGCGGACCGGAACGATTGACCTGCTCTATCTCAACCCCTCGGTATACATTAAGCTTGCCCCGAAAGCCGGCAGCCGCGAAACGGGCATTGAAGCCATCGCCCGCATCATCAATGAAAACGACAACGATAAATTCCGGGGCAGCATCGCGACGCGCGCCGGCCATCCCCAAATAACGCAGGCAACGGATATTGCCCTGCCGGGATTAAAAGGTATGTGTACCTCGCGCATTTCCGCCGCAGGCTTCACCTCGCAAAAATTGTATTTCAGCGCGCTCGGCATCGATATCGACAAACTTAATCTCATGGAAAGCCCCACCCAACAGCACGAGACGGTCATTCTCGCCATCATCGAAGGCGAAGTCGATTATGGATTTTTCCGCGAAGACGCGCCGGATTTG
>JAMWCB010000141.1:0-2317 GCA_023819605.1 Candidatus Omnitrophota bacterium | reverse complement strand
CATTCTTGAACACGGCGTATGGATACCGGAATGGTGTTTTGCCGTCAGCCACGCCGTAACGGCAGGCATGCGCGACAAACTCAAGACGGCGCTGATTGATTTAAAACTTGAAAATCCGCAAGCGGCGGAGATACTCCATACATTGAAAATAAAATCGATCATTCCCGCGCAGGACAGCGACTGGAACGACTATCGAGGCGTGTGCGATAAAGCCGGATATATATATTAATATGCCGGTACACGGCGCGCGCATGTCTTTATTCCGCGTAATGAAGCTCACCCGGGCTAAAGCCCGGGGTATCTGAGCGGAATCCCGCAATTCCGCGTTCAACCCCGGCCTTTAGGCCGGGGTTTTCAAAAATGCGTGGATAAATCATTTATGATTTTTTATAAAAACGTTACGCACCACAATCAGACCGATGCACGCGTATGATCAGCGAGCCGTCCGCACCGTCGCAGAATTATCGAAAATTTTTCTTTTTTTTAACGGCATCGATTCTCCTAACCGCCGTCTTCTGGTGTTATTACGACAATTCCATCCGCGGCGTCGACTCGCCAAATCATCTTTTTTTCTCGCTTGAATTTTTTTACCGCATGCGGGATATTCTCCAATCGCCGGCATCGCTTATCGCCAAAGGCGCGGAAATTCTCCGCGCTCTCGGAACCGCAACCCCGAGCAGCACAGTGTATTGGCCAAACGGCTTATATGCCGGCACGGCTTTTTTCTATTACTGCAGCGGCCCGGCGTTGTTCGCGGCGAAATTGAGCATGATTCCTTACCTCATCGCGCTCATCGTCGCCACCTATCTTATCGGGATGCGGCTTTTTTCCGAAAAAATCGGCCTACTCGCGGCCGCTGGCTGTTTTTTTTATCCGCTCATCTTCCAAAGCGCCCGGCAGTATCAACTGGATTTACCGTTAACGGCGATGGTGGCGTGTTCTGTCTTTTTGTTACTTGCATCCGAACAGTTCAACCGCCGCAGTATAAGCGTATGCTTGGGCATTTCGTGCGGCTGGGCCATGCTGATTAAAGGGCAATTTCTTCTGTTTATCATCGGGCCGCTCGCGTACTATCTTTACGCTGCACGCCGAACAAACGTCAATCCCCGGCAACGGCGCCGTCAATATGTCAACTTCGCATTATTCCTGGTATTTTTTTTACTGATCGCAAGTATCTGGTGGGGAGGAAAAATCCGCAACGTCCTGGACTGCCTTACGATACACGTCACCGAGCCGCTCAAAGCATTAGAAATGGCCAATTATTTATCGTGGGAAGAGAAGTATAGTATTCGCAGCATCGCATTTTATATTCACACGCTGGCGCTCTGCTCCCTGCGGCCTTTTTTTTCGGCGTATTTTTCCTATCGGCTCTGTATGCCGTGAAGCGCCGCCTACCGCAGCAGGCTCTCTTATACGGGTGGATTCTACCGCCGATCGTTATGTTCAGCTTGATTTTTACTATTAAACACACCCGATTTCTCATGCCACTCTTGCCGGCACTGGCACTCTGCAGCGCCGGCGCAATCGGCAACCTGCGTTCCCGTAATCAACGGCGGTGGGGAGCCGTCGTCATGCTCGTCTTTGGATTCATACAATTCTATACTCTTTCGTTCCTCCCGACGAACCAACGTGGCGCCCAGGCTTTCGGTATACCGCTTTTCGGAAAAAATTGTTTCGGCGCCGATTACGAAACGCCGCCCCCCCGGTTGAAAAATCGCAAAATTAACGAATTGACCGCGATTCTTCAGAAAACGCCAAGCATCACGAAGCTGCTTGGCGAACCGGAAAAAATCGGCATCATCGATTATCGCGGGCGTGCGGGAGATACGTTTATTACGGAATATTTTCTCTACGCGCATAGCCGGAATCTTTACCCGGTAAACCTCGTCCGAAACTATAAATTTTTTTTAGATCATCCGGATCGGCTCGACGTAATCATTGCCAAAACAAAACCATCGCCAACGATTTCAGAATCTTCTCCGCTCAGCTTGGCGTCATTTCCGCCTCTTCCGGTATCAGCAATATCTCCGCCGCTTCCGCCAGAAAAAACGCCGCAATTTTATTCTCTTTTAAAAAAATGCGCACAGAACTTCCGTCATCGGGAGAGCCTGTGCGTTGACCCAAGGCTGGTCTATCATATATTTATCCGAAAAAAAACTACCACCGATTTTTAATATACTATGCGCGCGTATCTTCATTCACAACTCAATAATTTTCTTTTTTATCGAAACGGCTTGAACATTGCCGACTGCATTAAAATTGCCCGCACGTTCCTGTACGGTTCATTTCCGCCGCACCGTATCCCCCTTCACCCTCT
>JAMWCB010000140.1 GCA_023819605.1 Candidatus Omnitrophota bacterium | reverse complement strand
TTGTCAAAACGATTTCACGATGATGAGTTCTTGAATAAAAAATTGCTCATTCACTCAACTTGATTATGTTACATTTTCATGTAGCAAAAATGTTTCATCTTGACGTAGTAATAACAGGCTAAACAAAAAAATTGTTCCGTAGCTATGGGGGCGCGAGCGGAGGCAGCCTGCCCCGCTGTTACGGCAGCGTTTTTGCCGTGGCGGGGGATAGCCGCAGCGCCGTTGAGCCAACTTGTCCCGCCAAAGCAGGCGGGGCTTGTCCCATGAGAAGCGCCGGGAGTAGCTGCGGAACACAGGGAAAATTTTGACGGGCGAGTTTTCTTTAATTGCTTTCTTTGTCGGCACAAATCGAGATAGGACGGTCAGTTTCTTGACCGCCACCTCACAGATCCTTGTAAAAAACAGAAAAGATCGCAAAGAACGCGTAGCAAAAAATCGATATCATGATATGCTTTTTAATAATTTATACAAACCTACAATTATGCGTAAATTCTTATTTATAATACTGTCTCATTTTATGGTGTTCGGCCTGCTCTGCCTCAGCACTACCCAGAAACAGGCCACGGCTGGACTTTGCAGTGACACCTTGTCACCCCAAATAACCATTGCCGATGAACATTTTCAAGAAAAAGTTTCGCAGATTCCCGGACATGAACTTTCTTTTATTTTGGATGGAATTACCGAAATCGACGTACCAGGGGGCACCTATCGCATCCGCATTAATGAATCCGGCGTGCCCGTGCTTGAAAAACGTTCTAACGGACAAGACATGTTTAAGGAATTAGCCCCTATTAACTTCAAAGAGAGGATCTCGGTAAGTCCGACTGCTGTTTATCATTTTCTTCCCTCTGCGTCAAAATCAGATTTTGACACTCACAACATTTATTTCCACTTTATGGTGGATAATACCGTGCAGGGAATGTCGCTTTCGATCATCCAGGAGCAGCCGCTTATCATTCGTAAACCTGAAATCATACGGCTGAGCGAACATAATGGAGAAAAGCTGCTTTCACAAGCATTAACCAGCTCCCTCGCCGGAAATTTTGGACAATCAGCCGGAACTATGTTCATCGTCCATACATCAGCCATAATTGACCCGGCAGGAAATTTTGTGCATTTTGGACCGGCACATGGAATCCCACCTGTTGCAGAAGGTTTAAAAAACAAAACCTATAACGAAATCCGCATAATCGTTAACGACAGCGGTATTTACACAAAAAATAATCCGCGTTTTCTGCCCATTCAGGATCCATTTCAACAACTATCGCTTTTAATCAAAAGCATTCTCACCGAATCAATTCGCTACGCCAATGAACGCATGCTCACGCCATTACACTACCATGAGCCGGTTGAGGTATCCACCGCACCCCGCGAATTCACCGATACCGATGAGATCTTCATTTTTGCCGGCGCATTTTCGTATCGCGTATGGACGACCGGCTCATGGATTTATTATCAACAGCACGACAAATCCGGCACCGTGCCCAGGGAAAACAAACCCCGTTCGCTCAAAAAAGGAGAGGAATTAATCATCGGCAGGGCGCCTGCCACGGTAAATGGCAAAGAAAGTAGCACGACCACCTATAAAATAAACGATTCGGAACTGTCACGGGTTCATTGTTCCGTCAGCGTCACCTGGCGCAACGGCCTGCCCGTATTCACGGTCCGCGACATCGGCACCGACGGCAACGGAACTACCAACAAAACGTATGTCCGCCGATCAACCTGGGAACTCCCGCCGGAGCATGCGACAATTACCGCTGCGATCGTTGCATATAAAACCGGCAGGGAACGAAACGGGAAGGATGCCATCGCCGCATCGCTCTGACCAACGCGTATGATAACAATTTTTCATCCTCGCATAATACGCCGTAACCTTATCGGTTACTTTTGTGATCAGCGGCCGAATGGTCTTAACCCGCAGATTTCCGGTATTTCGTCGATCAGCAGCGCCGGCAAATGCAGATAGCGGGTCGTTGTGCGCTTGGTTTCTATATCGTTAAACACACGTTCTGCCTGCGCCGGCGTTATGCCAAGTTCCGGCGCGATTTCTGCCGGAGTATACCCGAGATTCTTGCCGAGCAGGCATAAATCCATCGCCGCGTACGGCAGGGAAAAATAAAATTCATCCTGCCCCTGCGTTAATGAATACGTATCCGTCGTCGGCGGACGACTGCAAATACTTTGCGGTACCCCCAGAAAAGCCGCCAGCTGATACACCTGCGACTTGTATAAATGCGCGATCGGTTTTACATCCGCGGCGCCGTCGCCGAGCTTGACGAAAAAACCCTGATCATACTCCAGGCGATTGGGCGTGCCGATCACCGCGAAATTATACTTATCCGCGTAATAATACTCCACCATTTTACGGATGCGCTGCTTAAAATTCGTCGCAGCGACAATTGCTAAATAAGCTTCATGCGTCAAACGTTTTTTTATGGTGTCGCCGGCCGGCGACTGGGCGATCACAGAGTAAATATTATAGCCGGCGCTCTCGGTGACATTCGGCAGAACGATTTTAGATTTCCAGCCAACGCCGTATTCCGGAATAACCAGCTTCACCGCCTCATCGTAACGCTGATAATACCGTACCGCCTCAAGAATCGCGGTAATATCTTCGTGAAATTTATTAACGCCGAAACAATCGGCGACTTCAGCGCTCAAACCCAACGTCTCCGCCGCGGAATTACGTTCCGGCATCTGCAATGCCACCACTTTTTCCGCGCCGATGGCCTTGACGCTCAACGCCAGCGACACGCTACTGTCGATGCCGCCGGAAACCCCCACGACAAATCCGCGCCGGTGGCAGACATTGCCCAATAAATGCCGCATCCGTCCGCAAATCTTATCAACTTCCGCCGCGCAATCCACTTCCAACAAATTTTTACTAAATTTTACGCGTTCCTGCATAATGTGCTCAACTCCTCTTTGTTAACGAATGATCTCGTGGCGTTCACTCCTTGATTATAAGATACTCCCTTGCGGTCGTCAATGAATGGTATCGATCAACGGTTTAAGCATGATCACCTTTCGCGGTTTCTGCAAACGGTGGTGGCCGGCGGCATAGTTTTCCCATTGCCTCGGCATCGGATAAGCGTGTATAATACCTGCGGATATAAAAAAGGAGCACGCACCCGTGCCTGCCGCACAGCCATTGGAAAAAATCGATGCGCAGCGCTACCGTATCCCGAAAACCTATAAACCGGGAATGCGGGTAGAAGGCATTATTTATGCCGATGAAAAACTCCTGCCCGATATGCTGCGCGACAAAGCCATCGAGCAAGTAGCCAATGTCGCTTTTTTGCCCGGTATTGTCGGTCATTCCTTGGCCATGCCGGATATGCACTGGGGGTATGGTTTTCCCATCGGCGGCGTGGCGGCAACCGCTGTAAATGAAGGCGGCGTCGTTTCTCCCGGAGGGGTCGGTTTTGACATCAATTGCGGCGTGCGACTGCTGCGTACCAACCTTTTCTACGACGATATCAAAAACCATGTCGAAGAACTGACCAATTCCCTGTTCCGTACGATCCCCACCGGGGTCGGCTCCGAAGGCAAGGTGCGCCTGACTGCCAATGATGAGCGCAAACTCATGGTTCAGGGCGCCGGCTGGGCCGTCAAACACGGCATGGGCAACGAACGAGATTTAGAGCGCACGGAAGCGCGCGGTTGCTTAGAAGACGCCGACCCGCAGGCCATTTCCGCCACGGCCTGCGCGCGCGGAAAAAACCAGGCCGGGACGCTCGGCTCGGGAAACCATTTTTTGGAAATACAACGAGTGGAAACAATTTTTGATGAAACCATCGCGCGAACTTTTGGCATAGAAAAAGATCAAATCACGGTGATGATCCATACCGGCTCCCGCGGCTTCGGACATCAGGTCTGCACAGACTTTTTAAAAACTATGCAGGAATGTCTCCACAAGTACAAAATATCCGTGCCGGACCGGCAACTGGCCTGTGCACCGGTCGACTCCGCCGAGGGCCGCACCTATTTACGCGCGATGAGCTGCGCCGCCAACTACGCCTGGGCAAACCGGCAGATACTAACGCACCTCAGCCGCGAAGTTTTTGAAAAATTTTTTCATTCCAGTTGGGAAAAACTCGGCATGCAAATGGTCTATGACGTCGCGCACAATATCGCCAAACTGGAACGCCACACCGTCAACGGGCAACAACAGCTGCTCTGCGTCCACCGCAAAGGCGCTACCCGCGCCTTCGCTCCCGGCCATGACGAATTACCGCAAGAATACCGTGCCACCGGACAGCCGGTTATCATCCCCGGCGATATGGGCCGGCACTCCTATTTGCTCGTCGGCACGGATGCGGCAATGCGGGAAACGTTCGGCTCAACCTGTCATGGCGCCGGCAGAATTCAATCGCGTTCACAAGCTATCCGCTCATTGGACCGAAAACAAATCTTAAGCGAATTGCGCGAAAAAGGAATCGTTCTGCGTGCGGCCGCCAAAGATATTATTACGGAAGAAGCCCCGCAGGCGTACAAAAATGTCAATGATGTCGTGGAAGTCGTCCATCAGGCCGGCATCGGCAAAAAAGTGTGCCGTATGCGGCCCTTAGGCGTAATCAAGGGATAGAGGAGGCATTATGCTGGATCTTAAATTTATCCGGGAACAGCCGGATGCGGTAAAAACCGCGATTAAAAACAGAAATCTCAGCATCGACATCGACCAGTTACTCTCCTGGGATCAGGAATACCGCCGCATCCTGAATTCCGTCGAAGAACTTAAACGCCAGCGCAATGTTGCTTCTGAAGAGATGGGAAAGCTCGTGCGGGAAAAACAGGACATCTCCGCACGCCGGGAAGAACTTAAAGAACTCTCCCAGAACATAAAAACACTCGACGAATCCGCGGCCGCGAGCAAAGAAAAAATCGACGCCCTACTGCTGACTATTCCAAATGTGCCGCACAGCTCGATTCCGGTCGGCGATCCTTCCCAGAATAAAATCGTCAAAGCCTGGGGCCAGCCGCAAAAACCGGCCTTTACTCTTAAGAACCACATCGAGCTCAGCGAATACCTGGATATCATCGACTTCCCCCGCGCCACGAAAATTACCGGCTCTAATTTCATCCTCTATAAAGGCGCGGGCGCCCGCCTGGAACGCGCCCTGATCAACTTTATGCTCGATCTGCACACCCAGGAGCATAATTTCCGGGAAGTATCGCCGCCGTTTATCGTCAACCGCCAGAGCATGACCGGCACCGGACAGTTGCCGAAACTCGAAGAAGATATGTACCGCACCGACCCGGACGATTTTTTTCTTATTCCCACCGCGGAAGTGCCGGTAACGAATATCCACCGTGACGAAGTGCTCTGCGCCGAACAATTGCCGATATACTACACCGCGTACACACCGTGTTTTCGACGGGAAGCCGGCTCTTATGGCAAGGATACGCGCGGGCTGCTGCGCGTACACCAGTTCGATAAAGTCGAATTGGTTAAATTTGTCCAACCGGAAAATTCCTACGCGGAACTGGAAAGCCTGCTGGCGAACGCGGAAACCGTCCTGCAACGGCTAAGATTGCCCTATCGCGTAATCTGCCTGGCCACCGGCGACCTCAGTTTTGCCGCGACAAAATGTTATGATATCGAAGTCTGGGCGCCGGGCGTGGAAAAATGGCTGGAAGTATCCAGCTGCAGTAATTTTGAAGATTTTCAAGCGCGCCGCGCGAACATCCGTTTCAAAGGCGCGGACGGCAAACTACGCTGGGTGCACACGCTCAACGGCTCGGGCGTGGCCATGGCCCGGACCCTAATCGCGAT
>JAMWCB010000139.1 GCA_023819605.1 Candidatus Omnitrophota bacterium | reverse complement strand
CGACCCCGCCTACCCCCGTTCCCTGCTGTCGCTCGCCGATCCGCCCTGCGTGCTGTTCGCGGTAGGCAAGGCGTGCCTGCTCGAGGGCGAGGCGCTGGCGATCGTCGGCAGCCGTTCCGCCACGCCAGGGGGCGAGAGGACCGCCGAGCGCTTTGCCGCCGCGCTCAGCGCGCGGGGCCACCCGATCGTCAGCGGCATGGCGCTCGGGATCGACGGCGCCGCGCACCACGGCGCGCTGGAGGGCCCCGGTTCCACGCTCGCGGTGCTGGGCACCGGACCCGATCGGGTCTATCCCGCGCGTCATCGCGAGCTGGCGCGCCGGATCGCCAACGATGGCCTGCTGATCAGCGAGTTTCCGCCTGGGACGCCGCCGCTGGCCGGCAATTTCCCGCGCCGCAACCGGCTGATCGCCGGGCTGTCGCGCGGCGTGCTGGTGGTCGAGGCAGCGGTCGAAAGCGGCTCGCTGATCACCGCCCGTCTTGCCGGCGAGATGGGCCGTGAAGTCTTTGCGGTACCCGGCTCCATCCATTCCCCGCAGTCGCGCGGTTGCCACCGCCTGTTGCGCGAGGGCGCCAAACTGGTCGAGACGGTCGAAGACGTTTGCAGCGAGCTGGGCTGGTCATCGGCGAGTGGCGGCGCTTCAGGTGCCAGGGCGGCTGGCGCGGCCGCGACCGGCGGCGATGCCGGACCGGCGGCTGCGGCACAACCTGCTGATCAAGCTGTACAACAACCCCGCGCTACCCACATGCAGGAGTATGCTGGTCAAGTGAAACCCGGCGCCGTTGCCCTGCCAGATCCGGAAATCAAAAAAATACGACACTTCCTGCAACGGCCGATAGTAATTTTCACCGAGCGTATTCAAACGGCCGAAACCGGACGTCAGTATCCGCACCAGGTTCGGCCAACCGTGCAGGTAGGGATTATTCACAATCAGCGTGTAATCATCATAGATGATATCGGAAAAAAACGCCGGCAAATAGATGATAAATATACCGCCGAGCAGGGCGCCCAGCCGAGACGAATGCTTAGGGGTCATACGGATCATCCGTTCGCGGGCCGCAGGCACGCCGTTCACCAGGGGATTTGCCGAACCTGTTCGAGCATTTTCTTCCGCGCCGCGTCGTCAACCGCCGGCACACCGTACAAATACACGTGCCGCTCGACCGACATGCCGCAAAAACCGACGATCCCGGCTTCGATCGTTGTGTGCAGCGCCGCGCTAAAACCGTACTTTGTATAATTTTCTTCGGTTCCGCCGGTCGTATTGATCAACGAAACTTTTTTACCGCCGAGCAGGCCGCGCGGCCCGGCGGGACCGAGATCATACGCAAAACCATACGAAAAAACCCGGTCGATATAGCCTTTGAGAATCGCCGGCATCGAAAACCACCAGATCGGGTGGATAAAAATCAAAACGTCCGCAGCCCGAATATACCCCTGCTCCTGTTGAATATCTTCCGGCACGCCCCCCTGTTGAAAGCGCGCAAAATCCGCGCCGCTCAACCGCGGATCGAATCCTAAGGCATAGAGATCGCGCACTTCGAACGATTTGCCCGCCTGGCGTAATGACGCTTGCACCGTATCGCGCACCGCGCTATTGAAACTCTTTGGATTGGGGTGCGCGTACAGAATCAGATAATTCATACCTGCCTCCTTTTTCTTCCGTTAAACCGTTAAAACCGCACGGTCAGAGAGCCGTTGCACCGGTCATCTGCATACGTTGCCTGCCGTTCATACATCGTTTTCGCAATACCCGCGTCCAGCCGGAGCGTTTCCGAAAATTCCTTATGCAGGCGCGCCGAAACAGTATGCCCACGCTCTGCGCCGGTTTCCCACCGATACGTATAACCGAACGCCGCATAAAAAAGCGGCTCATCTTCGGGCAAGGCGGCGCGCTGGAATGAACGCCGCCATTCCCCGCCGATCATCTGGGCGGTAAAATCAGGCGGTGAAAAATAATCGGCGCGCGCCGCGGCAAAACTTATGGTTTCATACCGGTACAAAAAACTGAATCGGTTTACATCGCACCGCACCCGGTATCCCGCGTCCAAACCGCGCGTTTGCGCGTCATTGTCGTCCGTGTACCCGCTGAATCGGTAATCGCCGCCGAGCGTGAAATCCGGAATCAAAAATGCCGCTTCGGCGCGGACAGCGTATACCTTTTGCCGAAGCGAATTCCGCAACGTCTGCGAATTATCCAAGACATCTTCGCGCGCCTGCCGCAGCCGCAGGGTGCAGCCATCCCAGGGGTGCATCTGCGCGGTTACGGCGTATGAAGCGGTGGTATCCACGGCGCGGGAATAATTACTCCAGGCGTATTCCGCCGCAGCCTGCGCCCACGGCGCGGCAAAAAGGTTGAAGCCGCCGGCAAACTGTTGCCGCCGGACATCCGGAAAATCCTTAAATGAAAAAGCGCACTGCTCCACACGCGTAACGGCGCGCAGGTGTTCCTGCAACGGCAGATCAAGAGAAATCCCCTGACGCACAAGCCGCCGGTCAAGCCGGCGGCTGAGGCTGTCGGTTTCCTGCCAGAGATGCTCGGCGCTGACGGCGCACATGCCGATATCCGCGGCTAAACGCCGCCGGCCGTGCACGACCCGCGGATCGTCCGGCAGCACGGCCGCCAGTCGCTCATAGTAACCGCGCGCCGCCGCCACCTGCTGTTGCGCAGTTTCGATACCGACACAATCCATCAGCGCTTCCGAATTCTCCGGTTCTTGCTCCAGCCATAACCGATATTCCGCCCGCGCGCGGCGGTAATCGCGATGATATAAAGCGTCTTTTGCCTCCATTTCCCGCGCCAAGGCAGCATCTTTTGTGTCGCGCGCAAGTCCGCGGTAGACCGCCAGCGACTGCCGGAATAAACCCGCCTTGCCTAAAGCCCGCGCGTATTCGCGCCGCGGGCTTATTTCCTGCGGTTGCACGGCCATCAATCGCTCATACAGCCGCGCCGCGTCCCGATAGTTCCCTTGACGGCTGAATACACGCGCCTTGCCGGCGAGGGCCGCCGCGTGCCCCGGATTACGACTCAGGATCACATCATAAAAAAAAGCCGCCCGCTGATCATGGCCATGCGCCGCCACTGTTTCCGCTACGGACAGCAATACGCCGGTATCAACTGCCGCCGTCTCGGAAAACACGGCTTCGCGTTCCGCCGCCGCCCGATCCCCGGCCGCATAATACGCGTTGATCAGCTCCGCCCGCAAACCATACTGCTGCGGAGAACGCCGGAGAAGCTCTGCATACAACTCAACCGCCGCCGCATAACCGCCGGTCCGCATATACGCAAACGCCATCTTTTCCGCCCGCAGCGCGTCCGTGTCCGGCGTCACCGCTGCCCGGCGATAGTACTGCAGCGCCTCCTCGTACTGTTGTTTCGAAAAAAGAATATCCGCATACTCCCGGACCAAATCAGTATCCACCGGGGCGGCTGCCAACAAACGCTCATACGCGGATACGATTCCCGGCCGGTCATCCAAAACAACCGATAATGCCGCGATTTTCCTCAACACGGCCGCATCCGCCGGATTACGGCGCAATTTTTTTTCCAAGAGCCGCCGCGCCGCCGCCGGCTGCCGCGCGCTCTCCAATCCGGCAATAGCCTCATCCAACAAACGATCATCCCGGCCATAGCTGCCCTCATATTGATGCAAGACACGCAGGGTATCTTCGCCGCGTCCGCACTGCGCCAGCGCGATCGTCAACAGCCGCGCAATCGGCTGATCCGCCGGATAAATTTTATGCAGCGTGCGCAACACCGGCAAAGCCTCCGGATATTGCCCGCCGGCCGCGAGGTTCCGCGCCAAATCAAAACGCGCCGCGTCGTCATCTTTCAGATGATGCGCCAGCCCGCGGTAATAATAAAAAACCGCTATCCCGATCAGGACGATTATCACAACCGCATAACGTTTTCGCATACAATAAACTTTCTTTACCGGTGGGAGTTCCGCGGCAAACGCAAAAAAAAACGGTGCACAGCCTCGATATCACGCCTGGATGACTCCGCCGCTGCCCGCGGATAGCACAAAGGCTCGCAATTTCTGCGAGCCTTTATTTTTTAGCGTCCCCAAGGGGATTTGAACCCCTGTCGACAGATCGAAAATCTGTTGTCCTGGACCAGACTAGACGATGGGGACATCGACATTACGATAATCCGATACATGTTTCACTATCTCGGTGAACTCTTCGAGTTAGTGCGTATTATAAAAAACAGCCGGATGATTGTCAAGTATCCTATAGAAAAGTTGGTGAGCCGCCTTGGATTCGAACCAAGTACCCCCGCCTTAAAAGGGCGATGCTCTGCCGGATGAGCTAGCGGCCCACACTCAAACTTCCATTATTTCGGTTTCTTTTTGTTTCAACAAATCATCCAGCTGCTTAATATATTTATCGGTCAATTTCTGAACCGTTTCCTGTCCCTTAAAACTTTCATCTTCGGTAATTTTCGTCGCTTTCTGCTCCTGCTTGAACTGTTCGTTGGCCTCGCGCCGGATAGAACGAATCGCCACCCGCCCTTCTTCGGTCTGTTTATTGACCACTTTTACCAATTCGGCGCGGCGCTCTTTATTCAGCGGCGGAATGCTCAGACGGATAATTTTCCCGTCATTTTGCGGCGTAATGCCGAGTTCCGATTTCAAAATCGCTTTTTCCAACGCGGCCAGCACCGAAGGATCCCACGGCTGAATGACGATCATCCGGGCTTCCGGCGCGGATACTGCCGCCAACTGCTTCACCGGCGTCATCGTCCCATAATAATCGACCTTTATGCCATCCAGCAGCGCCGGGCTTGCCCGTCCGGTGCGAATCATGCCGAATTCACGGATAGTCGCCTCAATGGTCTTTTTCATCTTTTCTTCGGATTGAGCAAGAATATCCTTTACTCCCATGGCGCCTCCTTTAACCGAATCACCGCACGAGCGTGCCGATGCGCTCCCCTAAAACAACTTTTTTTAAATTCCCTTTCTTAAACAAATCAAACACAATGATCGGCATCGCATTCTCTTTGCACAACGTCACCGCGGTCTGATCCATCACCTGTAAATTCTGATTGAGCACCTCGCTGTAGTTCAGTTCGGAAAAACGCGTCGCGTCTTTATCTTTCTTCGGGTCAGCGGAATATACCCCGTCGACCTTAGTCGCCTTCATAATCACATCCGCCCCGATTTCCACAGCGCGCAGCGCCGCCGCGGTATCGGTCGTAAAATACGGATTGCCGGTTCCCGCGGCGAAAATAATAATCCGACCTTTTTCCAGATGCCGCACGGCGCGCCGCCGGATATACGGCTCACACAACTTCTGCATATCGATAGCGGTTTGCACCCGCGTATGCACGCCGAGTTTTTCCAAAGCATCCTGCAGAGCAAGGCTGTTGATCACCGTGGCCAGCATTCCCATGTAATCGGCGGTCGAACGGTCGATCGCCCGGCCGATGCTCGATGCCGCGCGAAAAATATTGCCTCCGCCGACGACAACGGCGATGCCCAGCCCAAGCGTTTTAATCTCTTTGAGCTGTTCGGCGATCGTCAAGAGCACTTCCGGTTCAATACCGTAACCTTTCCGGGAATCCTGCAAGGCTTCACCGCTCAATTTCAACAAGATGCGCTGATAAACGGGTTTTTTCGCGCTCACGGCGTATTTATCATTCCTCTCCGAGTTGATAACGGACAAACCGCCGAATAATCACATTTTCTCCAATCGCGGCAACGGCGGCATTTAAATGATCCTGCACACTGATTTTGTCGTTTTTTACGAACGGCTGATCCATCAGACAAACGTCGGCATAAAATTTCTTAATCTTGCCTTCCAGCATTTTTTCCAGAACATTCGCCGGCTTATCGCCCGCCTGCGCTTTGAAAAT
>JAMWCB010000013.1:14833-27794 GCA_023819605.1 Candidatus Omnitrophota bacterium | reverse complement strand
CGGGCTAAAGCCCGGGGTATCTGAGCGGAATCCCGCAATTCCGCTTTCACCCCCGGCCTAAAGGCCGGGGGTTTTCAAAGATGCGTGGATAAAAATCGTGTTACTTCGACGCGCAAAAAAAAAATCAGGATAACCCCTTACCGGTCGTCGACATGCTTAAGGTGCTGTGCTTGACGCCTTTTACCGCTTTTAGCGTATCGGCTAATTTCGCCACGTCCTGCGATTTTCCCTTAACGGCAAGGATTTCCAGACAATGGTGATGGTCCAAATGCACATGTTGCGCGGAAATAATCACCGGCTGGTGATCATGTTGAATATCGGTTATTTTATTGAGCAGCTCGCGCTGATGATGATCGTAAATCAAGGTAATCGCCCCGGCGATTTCACTGCCGTCGCGCCATTGCCGGCTCACCAAATCCTGTCGAATTAAATCCCGGATCGCTTCCGAGCGATTGGTGTAACCTTTGCGGACGAGAAGCTCGTCAAATTGCTGCGAGAGCTCCTGATCCAACGAAATTCCGAACCGAACCAAGCCGGCCACCGCCAACCTCCTCGTGTTACGATATTACGCATTGTAACACTGGAACAGGCATTGTCAATATTTTTTCTGCAGATTTTTTCTGCGAAAATTTTTCTGCAGAAAAAAAACGCAGCGCCGTTATTGCAAAACAGTACGATTTACACTGAACGTTAGCCGGTCGCGCCGCAACGAGAAATGCTTAGGTTCAGTTATACCGGCTCCCTTAAAGAAGTCCTTATAAGAACGGTGCAATTTCGCTATTCAGGCATGCCCGCACTTTTTGCTCGTCTCCAGACGAGTGATGAAATATGCTGCCTAAATGAAACGCCCTGAGCGATCAGGCTCAGGGCGTTCTGTAAACAATGCCGCACAAGAACATTATTTTTTACGCTTCAAACCAAGCAGTCCGAGCAAGGCCGGCACCAGCAACACTACCGATGCCGGTTCCGGAACCGGATTAGTCGGCGTGCCGGGAACCTTATCGCTGCCGCCGTTATTAAATCCTTTGAAGCGCGTGACAAAAAACTCTCCATCATTACCGCCGGTAGGAACCGACAACGCATTTACAAAACTCAAATCACTCAACGTATTCAATGCCGTACCGGTCAGACTAAATTGAAATACCGCCGATCCGCCGGCCGCAATACCGGGTTTCGGATCGCCGCCGGGAACCAGCGCCCCGACGTCAAATTTGCCGTTCGGCGGATTATTGATACCATTATTCGTAAACTGCAACGTAAAGTCAGCATCTTCCCACACACTGCCTTTTGTCACACCGCTGATAAGATTACCCGGATTATTGAAACTAAATCCGACGAGGTATCCGCCATTGGCGGCGTCTGACGTGTTTGTAATATCTATCGACAGCAAAGCACTGGTGGCTGAATTATACGCATAGGTTAAAATGGCCTGAAAATTACCCAACCCCGATTCCGAATCCGCAACATCGCCGTAAATGACGACTGCGTGCGCCGGCAACGCGCTCATCATCAATAAAACAACCGCCCCTAAAACTACCCAATACCCTTTCATTTCTTACCCCTTTCTATTGAATTTATCTTTTTTAATAAATACAGCTCACTGCGTTCATCGCAAACTTAATAAGAACAAAATAATTAAAAAATAAACTATTGATATAAGTTTATATCATATTTTTATAAAAAACAATATATTTACTAAATTTTTTCGCTACGTTCGGTTTATGAGATAACTTTTTGACTTAAGTAATTCAAAAATAATAGGTAATGTAAATTTTATACCATTGGGGATAAATTACCGCATTACGAAGTAATTGATCTTTCTGGGTAAAACAGAACTGTTTACTCGCCTTTAGACGAGCTACTCGATATGCGGGATAAACCGAACGGCAGAATGCTCAATGAAATAACGATCATCGCCAAGCAAAGAATTT
Organism: Candidatus Omnitrophota bacterium; assembly: GCA_023819605.1. GTDB lineage: Bacteria > Omnitrophota > Gorgyraeia > B26-G9 > B26-G9 > JAMWCB01. Next base: position 25,863 of record JAMWCB010000013.1, on the reverse strand, counting down.
GTCCCTGCGTCAGCCAACCGCCGATCAACCCGATCTGCGCGTCCGGCTCGCGCGTAAACTCGATAAAAAAACGAATGAGACCATACCCGCATACATACGCGCACAAAGAAAAACCGGGAAAGGGACGGAAACGGCGCAGCGGCCAGAGCAGCGCAAAGAGGAGAAGTCCCTCACCCAACGCTTCGTATAATTGGGAGGGGTGCCGCAATCGCTGCAACGGGTCCTGCGGGAATACCATCGCCCACGGGACATTCGTCAGGCGGCCGTATAATTCACCATTCAAAAAATTACCGATACGGCCCCAAAAATACCCCAAGGGAACCGCCGGCGCAACCAGATCGGCCAACTGCCAAAAAGATAGCCGCGCCTGCCGGCAAAACAGGATGCCGGCTGCCACTACTCCCACTAAACCGCCATGATAGGACATTCCGTAAATACCGATAAATTGCAGGCCGCTTTCCGTGCGGACCAATGGAAGAAAAACGCCCAGCGGGTCAGCCAGAAATGAAACAAAATCATACAATAAAACGTACCCAAGGCGGCCGCCCACCAGAACCCCGACAACCGCCCAGAAAAAGAAATCACTCGCCTGTTCCTTGGTAAACGGAAACGATTCCGTGCGCAGCCGGCGGCTGATCAAGGCAGAACAGGTCAAAAACGCTGCTCCATACATCAAGCCATACCAGCGCACGGCCATCGGCCCTACCGTGAAAGCTACCGGATTAATCAGTTCCGGAATATGTGCCCAACTCATCCGTGCATCTCCATTCTGCCGCTTACTCCGACAAACGCACGATCACTCCCTTTTTTCGGCTCAGCAGCAGCACGCGGCGCAGCCAAAGATATTCCAAAAACGCGTATGCGGCCAACAGCATGCATGCCGCGCCCAATCCGTCGCGCGCCGAAGCCTGAAAACCGAATGCGCCGCGATAAAATTCTAAAAAATATGTAAGCGGCACCAGGCGAGCCGTTGCGGCAAGCAACGGCGGCAACGTCTCCACCGGATAATAAATACCGCAGAGCAACATGAACACGTACGACAGCATCCATGCGCTGATTTCCGCTTTCTGTCCAAAACTCAAGACGATAATAGTAACAAACGCGCCGACGAGTAAACTGAAACACGCCACACCCAAGAAAAAAATCACCGTATACCCCGGCGGCGGCAGCGAGAAACCAAAGAAAAAAACCGCGCACCAGCACAACAACGCGAAAATAATCCCGCCGCGCACCAATCCGATCAGCCACGATCCGAGCAAGTGTTCACAACAACCCACGGGCGTCAAAAAGGTATGCTTGACGCTTTTCGACCAAATTTCGTACAGGAAACCATACGCCACTTCCAACTGCGTAACCTGCAACAAACCGGCCGCGACCGTTCCGGTAAGGACAAACGCCATTGCCTGCGGCCCCAGCCGCAAATACTCTCCCATCAATCCGATTGAAAACAAACTGACCAACGGCCAGAAAATAAGTTCGGCAAAGGCAAAAAAATTACGACGGGCGAACAAGGCATTACGATACGCAAATGCCGCGCAGCGCCCCGCCCACCGGATCCACCGCCGCGGCAGCGGCACTCCATCGCGCCCGGCCGGCGCCAGCCGAACCGCAACGGACGGACGGGCCGCGCCGGCCGGCGCGGCGGCAATCGATTGCGCGGCCAACTCCACGAATACTTCCTGCAAATCACGCTTGCCTAACCGTGTTTTTAATTCCTGCGGGCTGGCCAAGGCCAGCACCTGTCCTCGCTGAATAAACGCTACTTGCTCGCACAACTGCTCCGCCTCCGGCATATAATGCGTCGTCAGCACAACCGTTGTCCGGAGGCGCTGGAACAAATCTTTGATTACGGCGCGCGTGCGCAACGCGACATCGGGGTCCAATCCAACGGTTGGTTCATCAAAAAAAATAATTTCCGGCTCGTTGAGAATTGCCTTAGCCAGCGCCAGCCGTTGTTTGGTGCCGCTGGAAATTTCGTCGAAACGCGCTCGGCGGTAGGAATCCAGCGAAAATAATGAAATCACCTCATCCACGCGCCGGCGCAAATCGGCGCCGTTAAAACCGTACAGCCTACCGTAGAAACGAAGATTTTCTTCCACCGTCAAACTCCACGGAAAATTCGGCGCGCCAGAACTCATATTAATACGCGACCGCACCTGCTGAAAATACGGCGGCGTCAACGGCATTCCCAAAATTTCGATATGCCCTGCGTCCGGAATCAACAACGTCGTCAAAATATTCAGCAGAGTCGTCTTTCCCGCGCCGTTCGGGCCGAGCACCCCGAAAATTTCACCCGGCTGCACCTCCAAACACAACCGGTCCAGCGCTTGCACCGTCCCGCCGCGTACTGCGGAACGAAAAACTTTCGAAACCTTATCAACCCGAATAATCGGCTGCATATCCGCGCTCCCGAACGCCGATGGCGGTAAACCATGCCGGCTGGCCTCAAAACCTACATTATACCGTGTCTTACCGCTCAACACCACGGCTTTAATATATCTGTAAGGTCGGGACGTCCGTTGCCGGCCGCCCCCCTCAGAAGCGGACGTGCCCTATTAAGGCCTCCGGCTCCGGTTGAACGTGATAAAAAAAGATGCCGTTTCTTTTTCAGGATGAATAACGCCGACGCTATGGGAACAAGCGTCGTTTGATAAAAAATTCACTTTGACAGAATGGCGAAACAGTCCGTTTTGGTTTCTCAGGAGGAGTTAGGGAAACGAAACTAAAAACTAATTGACAAAGGGAATAAGGGAAGAGAGAATGCCTGTATATCCCGTTGAGGTTTTCCCGTAGTATCCAGGCAAGAGACCAGTGATCGGCGAAATGCCAATCAATTGACTTTATTTTATGAACCAAGCCCATAAGGAGATCGCGTATGAACAGAAAAAGAACTTTCTCATTCGTGACTCTGCTTAGTGCCCTGCTTTCTCCAGTAGCCAACTCTGCCGAAACAAAGGGAAATCCACTTGATGCGCCTGAGGCGGCCTTTTGGCATACCGAAAGCCGCACGTGGTTTGTGTCGAACCTGGGTGGGGGCATTTCTTTGGCCCGAGATGGTTTTGGATGGCTCACACGATATGATGAAAACGGGAAACTTCTCAATGCGCGGTGGGTGGAAGGCATGGATGCACCGACAGGTATCGCTGCGGTTGGTAACCTGCTCTACGTTGCCGACCGTGCCGGTGTCCATGAAATCGATGTTAAGAGAGCAAAGATCCTTCGCACAATCGAAATCCCGAACTCCAAGTTTCTTAACGATATTGCAGCCGCACCGAACGGCGAATTGTTCATCTCAGATTTTGAGGCTAACCGTATCTACCGGCTTAACAGGGAGCGTAAAGCTGAAGTTTGGCTTGACGGGGTTGAATTACAAAATCCCAATGGACTGATCGTTGAGGGCAATAACCTTATCATCGCGACATGGGGCCCAATGACAGACCCTTCAACGTTTGCTGTCAAGCATCCGGGGACCCTTCTAAAGGCAGAGCTTGCAACACGCAAACTATCTCCCATTGGCAAAGGTCATCCGATAGCAAGTTTTGATGGAGTTGTCGCCATCGGGAATCACTACTTTGCTACCGATTGGCCGAGCGGGCGATTGCTCCGTATCTCGAAGAAAGGCATCGTGCGAGAGGTTCTGACGGGTTTCTATCAACTTGCCGACCTTGGATATAACCCCGAACGGGAAGTCATTGCCATGCCAGTTATGAGCGACAGTCGCTTAATTTTCCTACACCTGGATGCTCTGAGCAAAGAATGATATGCCTAACAAACGCTTCCAGCGGACGCGGACACGCCGCGCCGCTGAAGCAGGACGATAGCTTGACCATGCGGGCGCAATACAATAGCCGTCATCGGATGATTTCATGATTGGTGACCATCAGTTCAAAACGAACCCGGTTAAAGTGCCGACCGAGAGTTGGTCCGGGGCGGTAACGAATGCCCCAGAGGCAAATCTCTGGCATACTATTTCGCTTAACGGCGCGTTTACCGCGCTGGAAGCGGCACGTGGAGGACTCACAACCGCTGAGGCGGATCGCCGCCGCAATATCTATGGCTCGAACGAGCTTGAGGAAAAGGGAGGACGTACCCTTTGGCATATACTCTGGGAGCAGGTCAGTTCGGTTATGATTGTTATTCTGCTTATTGCCGGGGTATTGGCATTGCTCTTCAAGGGCGGCACCGGGATACCGATCGACGCCATCGCGATTTTCTCGATCGTTATATTGTTCATTGCATTGGGCGTTGTTCAGGAGTATCGAGCGCAGAGAGCCATCGCCGCCCTCAAGCAAATGTCATCGCCGATGGTCAAAGTTCTGCGCGACGATCATATTATTGAAATTAACTCGCGCGATCTCGTTCCCGGTGATATCGTGAAGCTCGAGACGGGCAGCGTGGTTCCCGCTGACGTCCGCATCGTTGAAAGCGTCAACCTGCGCATTCAGGAAGCGGCCCTCACCGGAGAATCGGAACCCATCGAAAAAATCTCCCATTCTATAGAAGAGCGAGACGTTCCGCTCGGAGACCGAAAAAATATAGGCTATATGGGCACCTTTGTATCCTACGGGCGGGGCGAAGCACTGGTTGTGGAAACCGGGATGCGGACTGAGCTGGGGAAAATAGCCACGTTGATACAAAGCGTCAAAAACGAGAAAACTCCCCTTCAGAAGAAGTTGGATCGTCTCGGTAAAAGCCTCGCGCTTATAGCTCTGTTCGTCTCCGTCGTCGTCGCACTTACCGGATTCTTCATCGAGGGCAAACCATTGGCCGAGGTGTTCATCATCGCCATAGCAATCGCCGTCGCGATCGTTCCCGAAGGACTTCCGGCCGTACAAACCTTTACGCTGGCGATCGGTGCTCAGCGAATGGTGAAGCGGAAGGCTCTCATCAGAAAGCTTCCGGCAGTAGAGACGCTCGGGTCGGTGACGGTCATCTGCAGCGACAAGACTGGCACGCTTACCCAGAACAAGATGACCGTCACGAATCTGGAAATGCTTGATCATGCGGCGGTTCTGGGCACCGAGGTGAAGAGCAACGGCCGAGAACAAACACAACCAGCACTCGCGGCGCTCATAGGGGGAAGCATTCTCTGTTGCGACGCGGTAATGAATCCCGACGGTAAAACAGGGACTGGGGATCCAACCGAGGTGGCGCTTTTAGTGGCAGGACGGCGTTACGGTCTCGACAAGAGGAACATCGAGGTGACATTGCCCCGCATAGCCGAGATTCCTTTCGACTCAGAGCGAAAGTTGATGACGACAGTGCATCAATTGCCTACCAATGGCACGGTACCTTCTGTTTTCTCCGCCGTAATGGCGAGAATGGATGATTGTCCGTTTATTGCCTTTACAAAAGGTGCCGCCGACAACATGCTCGCGATATGCGACCGCGTTTTCGCCGATGGGAGGGCAAGGCCTATGACGAATGAAGACAAGAAGCGTATTCATGCCGCCAATAGCAGGATGGCCTCGAACGGTATTCGTGTTCTCGGATTCGGCTATCGTACTCTTCCCGAGGCACCGCGAGACCAAAGCCCTGACACCTGTGAACGTGAGCTCGTGTTCCTCGGTCTTGTTGGCATGATCGACCCGGCTCGGCCCGAAGCGAAGCTTGCGGTGGCAAAATGCAAGACGGCCGGAATTCGCGCGATCATGATAACGGGCGACCATCCGGAAACAGCTCGCTATATAGCCGCTGACCTCGGGCTAACGAAGCCCGATGGGCGAGTCATCACCGGCCCCCAGATGGAGAATATGACCAAGGCAGAGCTCAAAGAAGCGCTCAAAGATGCCGACGTGAACTGCTTCGCGCGCGTATCGCCGGAACATAAGCTCCGAATCGTCGGCGCGTTGCAGGAGCTGGGCAATGTAGTCGCCATGACCGGCGATGGCGTCAACGATGCACCAGCCCTTAAACGCGCTGACATCGGGATAGCGATGGGCATCACAGGATCCGACGTCTCGAAAGAGGCTGCCGATATGGTGCTGATGGACGACAACTTCGCGACCATCGTCGCCGCCGTCGAGGAGGGACGTGTAGTCTATGACAACCTTCGGCGCTTTGTGATGTTCTCGATCTCGGGAAATATTGCGAAGGTTATCATCGTGGCAATTTCCCCACTGATCGGCCTCGCCACGATGCTCAAGCCGATACAAATACTCTTTTCCAATTTACTCACCGACGGCTTATTGGGCCTCGGTATCGGCATGGAGGCAGCGGAACAAAACGTCATGAAGCGAGCGCCCTATTCGCCGGAAGAGAGTATTATATCACGCGGTGTAGCCCGACACATTTTCATTATCGGACCGATCATCGGGTTACTACTTCTTATATTAGGATATTTCCAGTGGAAACTGCTTGGTCTCCCAAATGTGTTGCAGATAAAGACCGCATCTGAGCGTTTATCTCTGTTTAACGACCACACCGTGCTGCTGTGGGGAACGCTTATGTTTACATCTCTTGGGTTGATGCAGGTCGGCCGAGCTTTAAGCTCGCGCTCGTTCCTCGAACCGTTCTGGAAGCTCTCCCTCTGCGCTAACAAAGTTCTGTTGACGATGGTCTTCACGGTGGTTGGCTTACTCATGCTGGTCGTCTACACGCCCATCGTTCAAACGTTTTTTCACCTAACCGGCTTGAGCGTTGCGAATATCGGGGTATGCATCGCGTTCGCATTAATAGTGCTCGCGTTCATGGAAGTGTTCAAAGCGTACGAGCGGCGTCGGCAAGTAGACCAAAAAAACGCACGGTCGGTGAGACGGTAGATTGCAGTTTGAAGCGTTGATCCCTTTGCTTCTCTTCAAAAATGAACTACATCAGTGAAATGCGATGGAAGGTACGATCAGCGAGCTCTGCCGCGGTTATGGATTACGAAAGAGTCGTTATCGGGATCGGCGTTATTCATCCTGAAACAGAAGGCTGCATCGTTTTTGTATCACGTTCAACCTATCCGTAGACAAACCTCTTCTGTGTACGCGTTATTTCTTTGCTGTTTTTTTGCTCCTACCACGCCCGTTGTGCACGCTCAGCCACTCCATTGCTTCTAATTTCATTGTCGTTGGTTCCTATCGCAGGATAACAATACTGCTTATTGTCGATTGCTGCGTTTCTTTTCCCGGCTTACTTCTCTCATCATTGCGCGCAGCCAGAAATCTTCCATGCAGTGATACCCCAGCTCAACCCCATTCGTCCGGTAATTTCTTCCATTCCTTTTTTTAACTCGACTTGATGCAATTTTCCGGTTAAAACTATTATAACAACGAAGATTCTTTTATTTTACTGATTTTTAAGCAGGAATGAGGGATCAATTCTACTTTTCAGCGGCCTGTTCGTGCTACCGGTATACCGGCTTTTTTTACACGCTTGTCCGCCTTCGCGCACGTCTGCTATAATAGTTACGGCCGGTATACGCAGCGGCGAACAATGCACCCCCGTCCTCACGACGGACATCCATCTTTATGGCCGATTTTTTTTCGACCCTCAGCGAAGAACAACAACAGGCAGTGCGCCACGCCGCCGGGCCCGCTCTAATCGTCGCCGGGCCGGGCACCGGCAAAACCCGTGTTTTGATCGGACGCATCCTTGAACTGGTAATGTCCCGCCAGACCGATCCGTCGAGCATTCTCGCCATAACCTTTACGACGAAAGCGGCGGATGAGATGCGGCAGCGCGTCGACGCGCATCTGCCGCCGCGACAGGCCGCCGGCATGATCATCGGCACCTTTCACGCGCTGGGCTATCGGGTTCTCCTCGAACATGCCGCGCTGCGGCAGCGTTCCGCGCCGTTTTCCCTCGTCGACGAAGTTAGCCGGACGCATATTTTGAAGGAACTTCTTCCTGCCGGAAGCAACCGCGCACTCCGGAAAACCGCCGCGGCGTTGAGCGCCGCCAAGCACACCGCGGCCGACCTGCCGCCGGAAATTGCCGCCGTCGCGCGCGCCTACAATCAATTCCTCATCACGCGCAATGCCTTTGACCTCGATGACCTTCTCCGGCAAACCGTCGAGCTCTGGCAAAACCACGCGGATATTCTACAGGTAGCCCGCCGCCGGTGGACCCATATCCTTGTCGACGAATTTCAGGATACCAATTATCTTCAGTATCGGCTGCTGCGATTGCTCTGCCCCGATGCAACGTCCAACCTTTTTATTATCGGCGACCCGGACCAGGCGATTTACGGCTTTCGCGGAGCAGATGGATATATTCAGCAGCTCCGCAGCGATTATCCCGGTCTGCGCAGTTTTCGGCTCAGCCGCAGCTACCGCTGCGGCACCCTGCTCCTGCAGACTGCCCGGCAAACGCTGCCGGAACCGCGACAGCCGCCGCTGTCCGGATTGTCGGCGGGAATGCCAGTAAAAATCGCCTGTCTGCCGACCGACCGCAGTGAGGCCGAATATATCAGCCGCAGCATTGAACAATTAATCGGCGGAACCGGTTTTTTTTCTTTCGACAGCGGCATCAGCGACGGGCACGCCCCACGCCTTTTTTCTCCCGGAGATCTGGCGATTCTCTGCAGAACCCGCGCCCAATTCCCGCTGATCAAGGGGGCCCTCAATCAACATGGGATTCCCTGTCAATGCGTCAGCGAAGTACCGTTTTACCACGCCGCAGCCTGCCGGCAACTGATCCAATTGTTCCAAAGCTGCCTGAATCCGGCCTGGATCGCTCCGCCGCACAGCGCCCTGCCGCCGAATTTTTTTCAACGGACTGCTGAACTGCCCCTGGCGGCATTACTGGAAAAACTCGCGGCGCACGTGCACGGCCACACCCCTGAACTGTGGCCGGAGAGCGTACAACAACTGATCGCATTTGCCGCAGAATACACGGACAAGCGCGAAGAATTTCTAACGTTGCTTAGTCTCGGAGGCGGCATCGATACCTGGACGCGACGCCCGGAAACGGTTTCCCTGTTGACCATACACGCGGCAAAAGGATTGGAATTTGCCGGCGTATTTATCGCCGGCTGCGAAGACGGACTCATTCCCTATACTATTTTTCCGGAACACGCCGGCGACGAGACGGAGGAGCGCCGTCTCCTCTACGTGGGAATGACCCGCGCCAAAGAATTACTCGTACTCTGTCATGCGCAACGGCGCAGGCTCTTCGGCCGCAATCGCGAACCGCGCCTCAGCCATTTTTTGGATACCGTCGACTGTTCCGTAATCGAACCCGCTCCGACGCCGAATTCGCCCCGGCGGCGCTCGAAGGAAAAACAATTGCGCTTATTTTGAAACCGGCGGGATAAATTCCAACCCGTCTCCGGCAATTTTCCGGTAATAACAGCCGCCCCGCGTTTTCCCCGCCGCATCTTTCGTGTGGCAGGAACCGCTGCCCGCCGGGCGGACCAGGTACAACAGCGAATTTTGTTCACAGTTGACGCGCACCTCCACAATCCGCAACACATCCCCGGACGTTTTTCCTTTCACCCATAACTCATTGCGCGAGGTACTCCAAAACACCGCGATGCGTTCCCGTAAAGTACACCGTACCGCCTGCTCGTTGGCGTAAGCGATGATCAGCACCGCCTGTGTATCGGCATCCTGCACGGCAACCGGCAGAACCGGCTCTCCGGCATCGGCGACGTTTTTCAATTTTTCAAAATCAAGCAACAATTCCGTACTTTCCTCGAGACGCCGCGCATCAATAACGCCGGCCGCACCTTTGCGATTCATTGCCTTCAGTCCTCCTCTTCACCTCGTCTGCGGACAGCCCGGCGCCGGGGCGCCTGCCGCGATACCGCCGCGTCACGCTGCCGTTTCTTTACTCGCAAAATAAAAGACGAGCAGGTTCAAGGCCACGGCGATAAGCACGCTACCGCCGATCACCCGCGCCACGAACGAATCCGGCCGCACCGGAAAACGATAACGCTTCAAATCCTGCAGATATACAACATGCCAGCCGGGCGCCTCCGCGACGGATTTTTGAAAAAAAACGTATTGCGTGCCGGCCGGGTCGACAACACACCGGTCATTGCGTTTTTCCAAGCCGGTCCAACGCCAGGGTCCTTTACCGAACTGCTGTGTTTGTTCCAACGCCGCCTTTTCCTCCGGCGACAATTGCCAAAGCGAATGGTAAAGCAGCGCGTCAAAATTGGTCAAAAACACAATACCGTGCGGCCCGGTTAACAAAACGATTCCGTCCTTAAACCGCCGGCGAATTTTCTGCTCCAAGGGCTCCGGAGAAAATTTAACCGCTACCACTCCCAGCGGCCTTTCTCCTTCCGCGCGCCGCACCGGATAACTGTAATAAATTCCGCGTTGATTTGACGTAATTCCCACCGCCAGATACAATCCGACCTTTCCAGCCATCGCTTCTTGAAAATACGGCCGGAACGCATAATTATGCCCCAGAAAACTCACCGGCGCGGCGCGGTTACTCGCCGCCACAGTAAGGCCTTCCGCGTTCATCAAATAACAAGCTTCCGCTTCCAGGATTGTTTGAAAATAATCAAGGATTGCATCGGCCGGCGCAGTGTCCGGGGAATCGGACAACAAATAACCCGATAAGCCGGACATGCCGGCGATCGTACGGGTCGCCCGCATATTTTCCGCCAGCCAGTTGGAAACACTCTCCGCGGATAAAGCCGTACGCAGAGCGCTCTCCTGCTCAATAATCCGGCGGTGCGCTTCCTGGTAACTCGTCAGCAGAAAAAAAACACCGCCGGCCAGGCCGGCTAACGAACAAATCAGCACCATCAACCGTTTCATACGGTAATCGCGGCGTCCGAATGTTCGCTCCCGCCGGCCGCGACTTTTGCCTCCACTTCATGTAAACGCGCCGTAACCAGTTCCAACGGCAGCAATTCATATTTTATAAGACCATGAAAAAAAGCCAAAACAACCGCCGGATCGAATTGCGTGCCGGCATTGACCACCAATTCATTGATTACGATTTCAATCGGCAGCTCTTTACGAAACGGCCGCGCGGCGCGCATCGCGTCATAACTATCGGCAACACAAATAATCCGGGCTCCCAACGGAATCGTCCTGCCGGCTAATCCTTTCGGATACCCTTTCCCGTCCCAACGTTCATGG
>JAMWCB010000013.1:0-14823 GCA_023819605.1 Candidatus Omnitrophota bacterium | reverse complement strand
AGAATTAAATCCAGTTCCCGGCGAATATAATTATTTTTGCGTAAAATACGCACGGCAATAACCGGATGTTTTTTTATATCCTCATATTCCGCTTCCGTCAAGCGGCCGTTTTTCAAAAGAATCGCGTCGGCAATGGCGATCTTGCCCAGGTCATGCAAAATCGCCGCGTTGCCCAACAATTGCAGTTCGTTTTCCGGCAAATTCATCTGTTTGCCGATGAGCGTCGCGTACCGCAGCACATTGATGGAATGCTCGCGGGTATACGAATCTTTCTCCTCCATGATCGAAACCAGCATTTTAACCGATTCGATATAGGAACTTTTGGAAATTTCCGCCGTGCCGTATAAACAGTCCTCAACATCGCGCAATCGTTCAGCTTCCGCGCTCGTTCCTCCGAAAGCGTCCTTGTAAACGACCACGGCATTGCGGCCGCGCAATTTTGCCTGCGTCAACGATTGTTCGGCATACCCTAACAGGCGGTCACGATCTAAAATTCCTTCCTCCAACAAAGACGCGACGCCGATACTCACCGTCAACTGCACACTGATATCGCCGTGTCTGAACTGATTTTCTTCTATGGTTATCCGGATGCGTTCGGCGATCCGGGCAGCTTCCGCGTAATCGCTTTCCAACAGGAGAACGGCAAATTTTTCTTCGCCGTAGCGCGCCGCGTAATCGCTCGTTCGCACACACCGCAGCATTAATTCCGCCAGCAGGATTAAAACCTGATCGCCGAACAGATGCCCGTGCTGATTGTTTATATTCTTGAAATAATCGATATCGATCATCAAGCAACTCAAATGCTTCGTATACCGCTGCGCCCGGCTTACCTCCTGCTCGACCATATCTAAAAAATATCCGTGATTATACAATTTCGTCAGGCTGTCGCGTATCGCCATTTCCCGCAATAACCGCAACGACTGCTCCAGCTGACTACCGATTTCCACACCGCTTTCCTGCGCCCGGCGCAGTTCCCGGATTGTTTCCTGCAATTCCTCCCGCAGCCGCGCGACCTCTTCCCAGAGCCGCTTCACCCGAACCGCATTGCGAACGCGCGCTTGAATAACCTCCTCCGGCTCCGTACGGCAAATGCTATCGAAAAAACCCGCTGCCGGCGCTGCCTGGCCGTCGGTTTCCGAAAACAAAAACAACAACGGCATATGCGCAGCCTGCAGGAACTGGAACGCCGCGCCGGCATCTTTCCCGGCGGCGGCAAGCCATACGCGTTCAACGACGATCACACAGTCGACGGCGGTTGCCGCCTGCAGCTGCTCCACCGCGGCCAACGAATCCGCGGCGATCACCTGCGCGGGCACGCCGGTTTCCAAAATTTTAACGAACGCCGCGCGACTCTGCGATTCATCGTCAATCAATAAAACCGTTACCGGGCGGAATACCTGCTCCATCCTTACCCCTCAAACGTTCATTCATCGGGACAGGGGATATTGATCACGCCCCAATACAGCCCAATCTGCCGCACGACTTCAACAAACTTATCAAAATCGACCGGTTTCTGAATAAAACTGTTACAACCGGTCGCGTAACTACACACGATATCTTCTTCCCGCTTGGATACCGTCAGCATGATAATCGGAATTGTCCGCAGCGCCGGATTTTCTTTAATTTTCTTCAGCACTTCGATACCGCTGACTTTCGGCATATTGATGTCCATTAAAATCAGTCCCGGCCGGCGGACCGCTGCCGGATCGGTGTATTGGCCCTGATGATGGAGAAAATCCAAAGCCTCCTGCCCATCGCGCACAACAAATAAATTATTAATAATATTCGCCTGTTTCAACGCGCGTTTGGTTATCTGAATATCATCTAGATTATCTTCGACCAATAATATATCGATCAATGTTTCCCCCATACCCCCTCCCCTGCATCTTTACATATCTGTATGTATCGGCACATCTTTCTTTTTCTTGAGAAAAAGTTCCGTTTTGGAATAATTTTAACATATTTTTTCACAAAAACACTATACTATTGTTCAAAATGATGACTGAATACCTGTTTTGTAAACCCGCTTCGCTTACTATTCTGCCCTGACCATGCCGCGTCACTGCGGCATTGATATCCTGGTTAAAACAATGAAGCTCACCCGGGCTAAAGCCCGGGGTATCTGAGCGGAATCCCGCAATTCCGCTTTCAACCCCGGCCTAAAGGCCGGGGTTTTCAAAGATGCGTGGATAAAAACGCGCCATTCTCCATAATTTTATTCTCGTCGCAATAAATATAAGGAGACCGCAACACACCGTCCAAATGCAACGGTACATTATTTGTCCCGCCGTAGGACACATTATTCCCAACCGCGATATGGGCGGTGCCGCGTACTTTTTCATCTTCCAAAACAATCCCGCTGATCCGGGCTTTCGGGTTCAGGCCGATGCCCAATTCCGCAACCCGGAATGCCGCGGCACCGGCGCATTCCAGCCGCCGCCGGACAAACTGCGCCTGCACGCCGCCGATTGACTGCACCACGCCATCCTTAACCGTAAACGTCAACGGATCTTTTAATATACCCAATTCCGGAAATGACGCGTCGACCACATAAACACCATTGCAATCTGCCGGAGAAAAAGATACTTCGCCTTCCGGAAGGTTGCCGAAAGCGCCGGGAAAATCTAACGACCCGCCGGTCTGACCGATAAACAGACTGTTTCCCGGCGAAAACCAAATGTCGGTCCCTAATGCCGTGGTCACCCGCACGCGCTGCGCGTCGCGCAGCGCGTTATAGAGGCGTTCGGAATCAACGCGTAACGCGCGGTAATCAATATCCAGGCAGCGGTTGATAATTTCTTCAGTAATCGCCGGTAGCGACGCAATCCGTTTGCCGGCGGCGCTAGCCGTGCGGCGCGCCTGAGTATGCGATAGCGATTTGCTGGTAATCAGCAATTGCACGTCATGCCCTAACATCTCTTCGGCTACCCCGGCCGGGGGTTCGACGCCATGCTCGGCTGCCGGCGCAATCACCGTCAGACGCGCCTGCGCGCAACGCCGGCGCGCGGCTTCATAAAAAACCCGGCCCAGCGGCTCTTTGATGCTATCCGTAACCACCAGGCATGATTCCTGCGGCTGCAGCCGCAAAGATTCATCGAACACAGCCGTTATCGCGCCTGCCGCGATCATCTTGCCACTCCTTTAGCGTTCAGTATAAATCGTACCGATTTCATTTATCCCGCTTGGTTCAAATCACGGTGATTTGAACCATTCAGCGGGACAGGTCCCGTGCGAAGCGGCGGGATTTATCCCGCCGGTGTATACGGAGACATAAATTGTGCGGGCTAATGCCGTAATTATACTGTATTTCGCCGGTATTTTGAACAAAAATGAAACCGGCTGCGAATAGCAGAATTACCCGCCGTGCGTCAACGCACTACCGCCCGATATAATTCAGCGCTGCGCGCAAAAATCCGGGGATACTTCTCCCACCACCGCAACCCGTTCCAAGAACGGAGATCCGACCCTGCCGGAATCAAATCGATCAAACCTACCGTACGCGGCGACAGCTGGTGCAACGGCAGCTCCCGGATCAAGCGATTGATCCAATATTCCGCCGCTGCCGGCTGTTCCAGTTCGGCAAGGGCAACCGCCATCCCCCACAACGCGGCAGCGGTTTCATTGAGCAACGCGTAATTATTTAAGGCGCGTTCATACGCCGCCTGCCGGCCAGCATCGTGCGCATCCTGCTCCGGCGCAATAAGTCCGCCGTCCTGCTCCTTGCGCAGATTATCGCAACGGGCAAAATACGGCCAGGCGGGATGCGCGGCAATTTTTTCCGCCCAAGCGAGCGCCTGCTGAAAAAATTCCCGCGCCGAGCTTACATCCTGTTGTTGCTGCAAAGCGTACGCCGTGGCCAATGATTGCCACATATTCCGGGTAATCCCGCGCATTTGACCTTCCAGCGGCGTATCGCCGCCGACAATTGCGTAAAGCCAGTTGCGTTCCGGCTGTTCCGGCAATTCGATTACCGCCGGGGCAACATCCGTGACCGCGCGGCGTTTTTTAATGTCAGCCAACAGCCGAGCGATCCGCTCGTTGCGCTCTTCACCGGCCGGATTATTTTCCCAGGCATCCAGCGCATTCCAATAACCGACAATCACGCCGCCCTGCACGGCGGCGATTTGATGCAGCGGCGCTTCATCCAGCAATTGTTCGATCCAAGATACCGCCGCGGGAATCTTGCCCAAAGCTTCACAGGCGGTAACCGCCGCCCAAAAAACCGTGCCGATTTCATTGAGCACCGGATAGCTCCAAATTGCCGCATGCAACGGGTGAATATTCAGCGGTGTCGACATCCCCCACGGATAATAAATGATGCCGCCGTATTTTTCTTGTTTTAACCGGTTTTCAGCGCGCGCCGCCTGCCGCCACTCCGGATGCGCTAAACTCGCTTCCGCCCAGAAACGAACCTCTTCCAGCGCCGCCAAACGCGCCGCCTTATTTTTTTTTGCGCCGGCGGCTTCCGCCTGTTCCCAAGCGCGCCACATCCGCGCGTTATAGTAACGCGGCTCCTCTAAATCCGCGGCTGATTCCGGAAATGACGGCACAGATTCCTGCTGCCGGCGCGATTCCGTCGTACGGGTAAGAAATTCCTGCGCCGTGGCCTGATCGGCATCGGCGTACGGGATCTGATCATACACCCTGCCGTACGCATCGCCCGGCTGCAGCGGGTTGACCCGTAATAAAGGGAATAACGCCCAGAGGGAAGAGATGCTACCGCCGTATTGCGTCGCGGTGCCGCGCCGGCAATGGAAGTACGGCGTACGCCAGGCTGCGGTATTTTCCGCATTAAACGGCCCTACGGCAATTCCCTGGCCGCTGGCATAAAAACTTGTCAACCCTCCCTTTCCGTCCGCGAAAAAACATCGCGCGGTTTCCGTTAGGAGCAGTTCCGCAATCGCTTTATACCGCCGGGCGGCGGCATGATCCCCTTCCGACCAGAAACGCGCGGCATTTTTCTGCAAAGCCAAAATAACGCCGCCGGTCCATTCCACCGACCCCAGCGGATAAAACCCCTGGCGCACATCCTGTACACGGGAATCTTCCGGGTTGGAAAAATCCGCCAATACCGCCGTCACCGTGCGGTGATCGGGCAACGGCACGCTTATCTGCACCAGCGCTGAACGGAGCATCCGTTCCGATAAACGCACCCGCACTGCCGGGCTTAAACGGTCGCCGGCCGGCCCGGCCATTGTCCAGGAGTAACAATCCGTCGCAAAAATACGATGGGGTTTGCCGGCATGCGTTCCCTGATCGATAACCCCTTCTTCGGCATGCAATACCGTCCGGCTGAACCATTCATAGCAACGGACGGCAGCCTGCGACCATTTTTTATCTTTCGTCAATTGCGCCAGCGATAAAAATAAGGCATATACATCCAGATGCGGCTCCGTGTACACATTCTCCGGATTGCGGTCTCCATCCGGAATGGCACCGTCGCGCCGCTGCAGCAGCAATAAAGCTTCCCCCAAAGCCACGGCTGCCTGGCGGTATCGTTCCGGATTAACCTGCAGCATGGCCAAAGCCAAGAACGCCTGCGGGCCGGGCGTACTATCGTAATCGAGCTGCCCGGCGCCGCACCAGGCTCTGGCCTGAACATCAAACGCGTTGATAAAACCGCGCCATGGCATTTCCTGATTCGGCGCCGGAACTAATTTCAGGACGCCGCACAGATCATTAACATCGGCATACTGCATCACCCCCGCTGCCGGCACGGCCAGCAACGCGGCAAAATAATCCAAAATTTCTTCAGCGCGCGCCGGCTCGCCGACAGCCCGCAAGAATAGCGCCGCCAGCGCCTGATCATCAAGAAAACCCAATCGCTCATACCCGGGATGGCCGGTATGGCTGACGAGCAGTTTCGTAAACGGATCCTGGCGAGCGGCAAGATTGCGGACAACGGACGGCATCTCGATCAGCGGCTGAGCCGCGGTGGAAACGTCTGCCGCCGGTACTGCGCCGCGCGCGGACAACAAACATCCTACAACACAAAATATAGCCGCGCTCAATCGTCTGTCGAACATCCGCTGCCCCCACTGGCATTTCTTCACGCAAATACGCGCCGAGTATATCTACCAGTATATGCGCAATACACCTTCGGCGCAACTATCTTAATTATTTGCGATAAATTCCCACAAAAAACTCGAAAGTGTCCCCTATCGCAATAACCACCTATCACAATTTTTAGCAAAGTTTATCATTGCATTTTTTCCACCACATGCTATACTTACTTTCACTATCCTGTCATTATGAACAATCCGCCGGCAGTCGCCGGACACACTAAGAAAGGAGACCTGTCCCATGAAAAGTTATCGTATCTCTCTTGGACTGTTTGCCCTGCTGCTGTTCTTTACCGCGACTAAAACCTTCGCATTGGGTGAATTTGACTGGTCATGGCAATTTGAAAATCAACAGGTGAGCGCATATCCAACGGACAGCTTGCATTTATCCGCCCGGTTGCTCATTACGAGTTTCACCAATCCCGCGGAAATTAATCCGGCATCACCGGTCGCGCAAGTTTTTCTTAACTTACCGAGTTATTTTTCAACGGCCAGTTTGTTTTTAACCCATGTGCCGGAAGAATACACTTTTGCATCCGGCGACACGGCCGGCGCCTTTTCCGGCCAACTACCGGTTCTTACCCTGAATGATTTTACCAATGATCTGGATGGAAACGGCATTGCGGATATTTTTGTGGACCCGGACACCGGCGAAGAGCGGCTCGTATGGTCGCATCCGGCAATCTCGTTTGTTTTCGGAAGACTGCAACCGATATCCGGCGCCGTAGCAAGCAGTGCCATTGCCGCGCGCGGTTCCATCGGCGAATATACACCGGAATTTGATAATGACCCACGCCACGCGATGCGCATTACCATCAACAACTCCACCGCGACACCAGTGCCGGAACCGGCGAGCTTTTTCTTACTCTTGCCGGCGTTGCTCGGACTGCTCGGGATTACTCGCCGCCGCGCCGGACAGCCGGTCTTTTAACATCAACGCGGTATCCGGCCTCTGGGCTTAGCGCGGACAAATACTTTTTTTCCTTCAACGGCGCGCCAAATAAGCGCGCCGTTGCGTTTCCGGAAATTTCTCAATCGCGTAACGCAACATGGTGCGCGGCATCGCCGAAGCGTGCCGCTTTAAAAAATCCTCCAACGCCGCCCCATCGCGTTTACCTACTTCCCGCAGCATCCACCCCACCGCCTTATGCAATAAATCTTCGCGGTCAGCAAGCAGCAGTTCCGCCAGAGCCAATGTATCCGAAAACTCATCCCGACGGATAAAAAAATATGTCGCCACAATAGCGATGCGCCGCTCCCAAAGCGAGGACGAGCGCGCCAACGCATACAACGGCTGCCGGTCTTTATCCCGGAGATAATGGCCGACGATATGGTGCACCGTTACATCGACCAAGTCCCAGTTATTGATCCATTGCGTATGCGCAAGGTAAAAACGATATATCCGGGCTTGCCCGGCGGCATCGGAATTTTGATAACGCCCGACCGCAATAAGCAACGCCAACATGCGTTCTTCATGGATCGCCGATTGCAACAGTGCGATTATATCATCCATACCCATCTCTTTAAAATCCCGCGCCACGCGCCTGATTTCCGGGACTTTAACACCGATAAACACATCGCCTTCGCCGTATTCTCCTGGCCCGGTTTTAAAAAATCCCTGCAGGATTTTCGCTTTCTCCCGGTCGGCGAACGTGCGCAACGCCGCCCGCGCCGCGATAACCGCGGACATATTTTTCACTGCAATCCTCTCGCCGGCGCCATACCGATTGAAAGAAAAAAATCCTGCATATCCTGCCAGGACTGCCGGTCGGCCGCCTCATTATAGGCAATCGGCAAATTAAATTTTCGCGCATAGTCATCCGCCTGCGGATTGGTGAACGCGTGCGTCGCATCCGCATAAATTTTTACCACAGCATCAACTCCCGCCTGTGCCATTTCGCGGTGAAACTGCTCTAATTGTTCCGCCGGTACCAGATTATCCGCATCGCCGTGACAAACCAAAATTTTCGCCGCTACCTGACCTGCCTGTGCCGGCTGCGCCGTAGCAAGATTGCCGTGAAAACTCACCACGCCAGCCAGCGGTTCTCCCCGGCGGGCCATTTCCAGCACAATCGTGCCGCCGAAACAATATCCAATCGCCGCGATTTTTCCGCGCTCAACGGTATCCTGCTGACCCAACAGCGCTTCCGCAGCCTGAAAACGCTGATTCGCTGCTGCCGCATCCTGCCGGAGCGCTTGTGAAAAAGCTGCCGCTTCCGTCGGATCCGCTGCTTGTTTTCCTTCGCCGTACATGTCTATGGCCAAGGCTGTATACCCCAGCTCCGCCAACATCCGCGCGCGCTGGCGCACATAATCAGTGACGCCCCACCATTCATGAACCACCAGGACCCCCGGCCGCTTGCCCGGCACGGCCGCGTCATAAACCAAATACCCCTGCAATACCGTATCGCCGGCCTGATAACGCACCGTCGTTTCCTGCAATTGCGCCGCCATACCAAAACCGCACCACGCTAAGATAATTGCCGCACACAATAATAAACGTTTCATGGGGTCTCCTTTGCTTTCTTTTCCATGCTCCATTCAAAAATTTTATCCTGCGGACGCACAGGAAAAGGGATCCGCACCCCAACGCGCTGTCCGGCTTCCACTTGCGTAACAAAGACATGGTCTTGCTGCATCTGCTCAACGCTAAATCGCGCTGCCGGAGTCTGCTTTCCGGTCACCAGCAATTCCTGACCGATACGCAACGGCCCTTTATGCACGCTGATTTCCGCCACACCCAGGCGGGCATAATATTTTTCCACCCGGCCGATATACTGCTTCCGGTAGGGTTGCGCGCCGCCGTCGCTTGGATCAGCCGCCGGCGTACCGAAATAAAAACCCGGCGAAAAACCGCGATTATACGTCTGTGCAAGTTCCTGCCGATAACGCTTTTTTTTCGCGCCAGTCAATGTGCCGGAATGCCAATCATCAATCGCGCGGCGGTACACCGACGTAACAGCGCCGACATATTCCGGCGGCCGGGTGCGGCCTTCAATTTTGCAGGCGCGCACGCCGCTGTCCAATAATTCATCGAGAAAATCAAGCGTGCAGAGATCCCGCGCGCTCAACACATAATCTTCACCGAGTTCATATTCCTGCTCATCCTGGACTTCCCGGATGAGAAACCGGCGGCGACAGTATTGCAGACATTGCCCGCGATTGGCGGATTTGCCCGCGGAATAAGCCGATAAAAAACAACGGCCGGAAATGCTGATACACATCGCGCCATGAATGAACACCTCCAACTCGCAGACAATATTTTCACGGAGCAAGCTCTTCTGGATCGAAATAACATCCTTCAGCGTGCATTCTCGCGCCAAAACCGCCCGGCTGATACCCAACTGCGTATATTCGGCCAATGCCCGGCTGTTTGCCGCACTGGCTTGCGTGGACAAATGTACCTGCAATCCCTGCTCACCTGCCATCCGTACCACGGATAGATCCCAGCAAATTACCGCGTCCACGCCGGCTTTTTTTGCCTGCCCCAGGATCGCGCGTACTTTTGTCAACTCGCGCTCATAAACCACAACATTTAATGCCAGATACCCGCGCTTGCCGCGCGCATGCACATATTCCATAACCCGCCGCAATTCTTGCGAATCAAAATTTCCGGCAAAATTCCGCAAAGATAATCCTTTGACGCCAAAATAAACGCTATCGGCGCCCTGCGCCACCGCCGTGGTCAAGCACGCCCAATCCCCGGCCGGCGCAATCAACTCCGGTCTCTGTCGCTTACCACACGGCATAAGCTGCTCCGTTAATTGTACGGTAATGCCTCACCGAAAAACACATAAACAGGGCCACTCTATTGTATCGCAAAAAATAAACTTTTTTCTACAAAGAAAAGGCCGGGGCATTGAACGCAGCAATGATAAACGGCCCGACTCAAACAACATTAAATCGCGCGGTCGCACCAGGCGGAGGCGGATATAATCGCTGAGCACGGCGTTTCGATGACAGACGTGCCGGCAATCAAATCCGCGACGACCTTCAGGCGGGCGGGAGAAAACTTAAGTTTCCGCAGCAGCTCATCAATCTTTTGTTGAAACAGATGCCGTTTCATGCGCTGCATGTGCTGCGAAAGAAGCCCCTCATCATTACGCGTAATATACGCATGATACCACTTATTAATAACATCGGCGCACACCTCATAATCCGAATTTGTGCACACCGCGAAAAATAATGCGTTCGGCTCGATAACGCCCTCTTTGATAAAATGCGCCAGCGCCATTCTTCCGCCGGACTGGCGCAATAATGCCGCGGCTGATTCGCTTTTACGAACAAATTCCTGATCCGGATGTTCGGAGGCAAAATAAATCTCTTTCACGCCCAACGCCTGTAAAACCTGAACACACGCGGCACAGGGACGCAATGTAGAGTAAATCACTGTATTCTTAAAAGGATCTCCGGCCGTCTGCGATATTTCCTGCAATAATCGCCGCGCTTCTTCATTCTCATTAATCTTAACAGTATCGGCTAAAAAATCCAACCGCTTCAGCCGCGACATATTCTGCCGGCGCGCATCGCGCATCCGCAACGACTGCTCAAGCACATTAAGCACAAGATTGATCTCCGCATGCCGATGCGTGCCGATGCTGTTTACCGCCATGCAGAACGGCACGTCATTCCCTGCAGCAGACACACCGCAGGCGACTTTCGCGAATGGATACGTGTAAGGAATTCCCTGGGCCTGCCGCAACAACGCGTGAAAAATTTTGCGCGCGCGCACGGGAACAGAATAGAAAAGCCGGCTCTGCTGATCGAACGGCAACGCTCCGACCAACCGTTCGAAAGCCGCGACAACCCCCGGCCCATAGGCTTTATCGATATTCTCTTCGATATCGGCAACTGCCGCGTTAAAAGAAATTGACTGTCGCCCATTGTACGGACGCGCTCCCAGCATGGCGCTGAATGAATCCGCCACGCGGGCGATCTTTGCTGCCAAAGGAATTTCCTCGCGTGTCAACGGCTGTGGGTAACCGGTACCGTCCACATTGGCATGGTGATGCAATGCCACCGCAAGAACCGTCTCATCCTCGACACCACACGCTTTCATAATATCACAGGAGCGTTGCGCGTGCTTGACCAATTCCTCTCGGAGCAGCTCCTTTTCCGCCGGGGTATAATGGATGCCGTTGAAAAAAATTCCTCGGTTATATGCAACATTTTTACTATCGATGTATTTACCGATATCGTGGAAACGGCAGCCGAGCGCGCCCTGGACAAGCTGCTGCTCGCTCAAATTGAGAATCTTGCCCAGCGCATAAAATATCACCATAACCTCTTTTTCATGCGCAATAACCCAATGGTACAATTCAGGACGGCCGGCCTCCAACGCCTCCAATTGCTCAATCGCGCGGCTGTAACGATCGCCGTGCTCCCGCTTAATCCGGATGAGCAGATCATCCGCGCTGCCGTAACGCCCCGCCAGCGCCTGTAGAAACTGTCGATATTCATGGTTTGTCCGCGCCCCCGAGGACGCTGGAAAAGGAACCCGACCCGTATCGCACCAGATGCCATACCGCGCAATCAGCGCCGGATCATTCAGTGAAATCTGCGGAGACAAACACGCCGCGCCGCGGCTGAAATCATCGGCGCAGAGCGTCCGAACCGGCAGACACAGGGCAATCACCATGCAAACTGCTGTATATTTATTAACCATCCCGTGCCTACACACTCTGTTATCACACGTCATCATTAGCCCACATAGTTCATCAAGAAGGCGAAATATCCGGGTTAGATCGCCTGCTGGACTACGTTCTCGCTCTGCCGCTTTAGCCCTAAAGTACTCTCCGCAATTTTCCGCGGCTCTCCACTAATAAGGTTTCTTTGAATTAAGTCAGTGATTATTTTCGTCGCCAAAGGAGCGGTTTGCGGATTATCCATTCCGCTCATAAGCAACCGGATAATTCGCGCACGCTCGTTCGCCCCAGCCTGAATATATTTAGCAAACACCATTTTTTCAAAATTTTGATAGAGAAAGAGCGAATACGGGAACCCACTCAACCGGTCATCCCACTGACCTATTTGAGAACGCATCTCCATTTCCTCGCCATCATAGATTACGACAAGCATATCTGCGCCGACAGTCTGGGCAATTTTTAAGATAAACGGAAATAGTCCGGGTTGTGGCCGCAGCGCATAGATCACCTGCGCATCTTGGTAAATACGCATATCCGGCTGCATAACATCATCTACTTCCCCGCGCAAAAATGGATACCGCATTACGGCATTCCGGACAATCGGCGCGAATAAATCCGTAACGACGATTTCCACCGGTAAACGAAAACTCTCTGCTAATATCCCGGCGCAATGCGGATTTGGCCCAATGCCGATTTCGACAATCTTTTGCGGATCCGGGTAACGCGCCACGAGGTATTCCCGCAATATATCCGACGGATCGTTTCCTTCCGATACCGGAGCACTCTGCGGTGTTTTTTTGATCGGCAGCCGCTGCAAAAATACTTTTTTAACTGCCGCGGCATCCAGGCGTACCGCAGCAGACAACATCGTACACGCTTCACCACATTCCCGGGTCGTCGACCGCAGCTTCGTGAATGCGGAAATCATCCCGCAGACTATCGGATCTACTCCCATGGATAGGGATAAATGGCCGGCAGCGGGTAAACATTCCGGACGCTCTTGAACCGATACAAAGGCAAAGACCGCAATGCCTACCGTAAAAATTCCGATCATGCGCCAGATGGGCATTTTTTTATCTTCCTGCGTTTAATCAAAATAATTCCGCCTTCCTAAATCGCCGCCGCAATGCACCCTGCCGCACAAAATTCCATCGCGCGTTGCCGTACACGATCACGGCGATCCGGAGAACCTGCGGGGTCTGCTGCCGCCCTGGCCTGCGCCCACTCCGGATCATCCCACAAATAGTCCGGCAGCGGCGCTCCGGCGCGCCGCAGTGCTTCGATAACCTTCACCTTTGAATCAAACGTCAATGCCCGCACAATATTGATGCCGCGATAGTTTCCGGCGGTATGCGCTTCGGCAATATCCCGGGGAGCGCCGTTAACCACCGCGCTTTTTTCCCCTGCGATCACGCGCAATAACGGCATTTTCTCAATATCAAAAAAAAGAATTATCTGCTCCGGCTGCGTAATTGCGCCGGGAAAATCTTTATACGGCGCATATTCACTCCAGGAAAAAGTTTCTTCATTGCTCCATAATGCCACGCTGCTCCAGTAGTGGTTTTCTGTTGTTTCGAGCAGTGTAAATAAAATACGGTCTCGATAAGGAGGATTGGTCAGGACACCGCCATTACCGCGCAAGGCAAAATCCACCAAACTCGTGGTCGTTCCGCGGCACAATCCATACTCAAACATTTCCGTCAAAAAATTGCGCAGGCTCACCGCGGCATTCGATGCGCTCTGTTTACGAACCCAGGAAACTTGATCACGCAAGCAAACTTCATGCGCCTCATGGATGCCATCGAGGTTTGCAAGCAAGAATGCCAGGCTTTCCATTTTCCCCTGCACAACCAACTGCTGCGCCTGCGCGACAAAAACCGCCAGTTCTTCATTTGAAATGAATGAAACGCGGTCAATCGCTACTTGTTTTTCCAGACGGACCAGCAACTGCTCGATGAACACACCTACTGTTTGTTGCTGAACGGTAGTAAATCGAACCGGGTATCGTTTCTGCTGAATTCCTTCATGCAATTGTCCCACGTAGGCACGTAATGCCCCGATCAACTCGTTTCGCCGCGAAACCGAACGCTTCAACGCACCGATGCGCGACGAGCCCGGCCCGGCATCAGGTAAAGCCTCAAAAGCGCCGCGCAGCTCAACCGTTTCAACAGCAACCTGCGGACTTAAATACATCATCCTACCATCATCGCACAAAAAATCCGGCCCTGCCCAGGCCCATTCCCGCGCCGACGCAACCCCGAAAACCAACGCAAAGATCGCCAGCATCACCAGATTACGTAAAATGCCGTTCATCATTATCGTTTCCTCGACCAATCTCCATCGCAGTATCCTCAAATCGCCTGCTCGATCATCCTGGCCTGCTTCGCTTCAACATCTTCCTTAATTAATGACTCTTCCAATGCCAAACGCGTCAATTTTTTTCCCAATTGCCGGATAGATTTATCGCGGCGCAGCTGGCGCAACGAACTTCTACCCTCATAGAACGGACTGCGCGGTCTGCTTTTTTCCAACCGCGCCAAACCTTGTGTTGTTCTTGCTATCGCATGCTCAATCTTCTTATTTCGCGAACTCGCACTGCGCAGCAGGGTTTCCGCCGTCCGGGAATGAACCGGAAATACCGAAGACCCAGACGGCACGTTCTCCGCCACCGGCGCACTCACTGATGAGCGCGGCTCTTTTTTTTGCACAGCAACACTGCCGCGATAGAGAAACCCGGATTTATGGTACACATGCCGATTAGTATGGCCATCGAAAGACAGAACATCCCCATTACGGAAAATTTCCGCGCCAATCTGCCACGCGCCGCCAAAAATATCCTCACGATATCGCATCCGCGTATTTTCATCGATGCGGTTGAATCCATAGCAAGCGGAAATGCCGTTTTTCTGCGCCAGTGTTTCACAATGGATACTCATTTCATTGGCGACAATCGCTACTTCCGATGGAATTTTATTGACATCCTCCGGATTGACGCGGTCCAGCAGCAAAACAACGCCGTCGATATCACGCATCTGAAAATCGCCGTTTCGATATTTCGCCAGCATACGATTTGCTTCTGCCATATCCGTCGCGACAATACCGCGGAACGCCCCGCC
>JAMWCB010000012.1 GCA_023819605.1 Candidatus Omnitrophota bacterium | reverse complement strand
GAAGGCAGGCCGCTTGATTGACGCAAAAACCATTTGCGCCTTTGCGTTGTGCAGTTGGTTATAGCTGTGGCGAAGTTTTTTATTGACTGGGGAATACCGCATCGTTAGTATGAAAAGCGTAGTAAAATTTTAAGTTATTATACATATTTTATAACGGTGAAGTTTTAGCGAGGTGAGTGTATGAAAATTATTGTGAAGAAGCCGACGGAAAAAGAATTGGAAGAATTGGGTGTGGCGCATTGGAAACCGTGGAGTTGCGAGGTGAGTACGTTTGACTGGACATACGCGGAGAAGGAAATAGCGTATATTTTAAATGGCAGGGTGCGTGTGCGCACGCCGCGCAGTGAAGTGCGATTTGGCGTAGGTGATTTAGTGACATTTCCTAAAGGTTTGTCCTGTACCTGGATTGTCGAGAAGCCGGTGCGGAAAGTTTATCGTTTCGAATAAGCGTTTTATCCACGCACGTTTTCAAAACCCCGGAGTCGGCCCGGCTGAGCTTTCTGTGCGGACGGAAACGTGTAGGCGAGTTGAGCGGACGGGACGCAGTCTTCCTTTTTTCGTAGCGTTTGTCGTTTTTTTTGGTACAATAGTATGAACAGGATCGATCACAATTATTGTTTAGGCGGGAGGTTGCGCATGGGGAAATTTTTTATAATGACCGTTCTGATCAGTGTCTGGTGCGGAGGAATTTGTGACGGCGTATGGGCGGCGGCAGTGAAAAATAGCTTGCCGACGCCGACAAAAAATGATTCCATCGATAAAAATAAAAAAACTGCCGACAACCTCATCCGGTCTGCGCCGGCAAAGGAAGCGGCCGGCGGGGCGCCGGCGCCTTCCGTCAAGAAGCAGCGGGCGGCTGATCCGGCCAAAAAGCGCCCGGTGCCTTTGCCGCCGGTAGTTGAATCGACGGCAGCGCCGTTGTTGCCGGATTCGCTGCCGGTTGAAAAAATATTGCAGCAGTCCCAACAAGAATTAGACGAGGAGCGCGCGCAAGCAGCGCAACAGATCGAACAGGATCGCCTTGCGGCTGAACAGGACGCCGAGATGTTGCGCAGAGAGGCGGAAGAAGCGGCAATGGTTGTCCAGGAGGAAATTGTAAAAGAATTGGAGGAAGCGCGGAGAGCCGTCGAACAGGAACAACAGCAGGCCTTCGATGATTCGGAGTTATATCACCAGCAGCAGGAACGGGTGATTCAGGAAGAGTTTGAACGGTTTAATCAGGATTGGGCGTTGGAACAACATCAGGCGCAGGAACGCTTGTCTCAGGAAATTCAGGAATCGGCTGCAGCGGCGGAAGACGGCAAGTAGGGCTGTTCCGCCGTTTTTTTCTGCCATCAGGTGGCGCGGCTTGCCGGTCGATGTTCGCTCTCTCTGTGTCTCGAGTAATCAATCGGACAGTTTGCCCTGCGTGCCGATATCCGGCAAACCTCTGCAAATATATCCGCGTGCAAAAAAATGCTTGACAAAACAGTAAACTAATACTAAAATAATATTAGTTAAAAATTATGAAACTGCTTACAAAAAATTCCGATTATGCGATACGGGCATTGATTTATTTGGCACGCCGGCCTGGCTTGTTTATTTCATCGCGCGAAATAGCCGCGGCCGAAGATATTTCCGTGCTTTTTTTGCGGCGGATTTTAAACACCTTGTTGCGGCATCAGCTGATTGCGTCGCGGGAAGGCGTCAACGGCGGGGTTAAGCTTACGGCTGAGCCGAAGAATATTTCGGTGGCGCAATTGCTGCGGATGTTTCAAGGCCCGATCCAATTGAGTCAATGCTTATTCCGCAAACGTCTATGTAGCCATGGCGGTAATTGCGCGTTGCGGCGGCGGATTCGCCATGTTGAAGCCTTAGTGGCGGAAGAGTTCGAGCAGATTACCATACAGACGCTGCTTGATGATTTGAGAGGAGGCACCTAATGAAACGGAATATTATTCGGATTGATGTGGCGACATGTAACGGGTGCGGCGCGTGCATACCGAATTGTCCGGAAGGCGCTATTCAGATTATCGACGGCAAGGCACGTCTGATCAGCGACTTGTTTTGCGATGGGTTAGGCGCTTGTATCGGGCATTGTCCGCAGGCGGCGATAACCGTCGAGTCGCGGGAGGCGCAGCCGTATGACGAACGGGCGGTAATGGAGAATGTTATTGCCGGCGGCGTGAATGTGATTACGGCGCATTTGCGCCATCTGCGCGAACATGGCCAGGTTGAGTACGCGCGCCAGGCGGAAGAGGTGCTGCGGGAAAAAAATATACGGATCGACGGGAGCGCCGATTCCGGATTAGCGGGAGCGGCCGGCTGTCCGGGAACGCGTATGCTCGACCGTCGCAGCGTCGGCGGCGGTAGGGAAGCAACCGTTTCAGCGGGTTCGGAATTGCGGCAATGGCCGGTGCAGTTAAAGTTAGTCCCGGTAACTGCAACTTTTTTCGATCGGGCGGATTTGGTCGTGGCGGCGGATTGCGTGCCGTTCGCGCACCCGGATTTTCACCGGCGGTTTTTGCGGGGAAGAGTGCTGGTGGTTTTTTGTCCGAAATTAGACCAGGCGTACGAGCCGTATGTGGAAAAATTAGCGGAAATTTTTCGCCGCAACGAGATCCGGTTGGTGACATTAGTCCATATGGAAGTGCCGTGTTGTTTCGGCCTGGTGCGGATTGGGCAGGAGGCGCTGGAGCGTTCCGGAAAAAAAATTCCGGTCTCTGACCGGACAGTCACGCTATCCGGAGATGTGCAGGAAAATAGTTAAAAAGGAGGTTTGTATGGAAATGTTCTGTCGGCAATGTGAACAAACGGCAATGGGCAAAGGGTGCACAAAAATGGGTGTCTGCGGCAAGACCGCGGAAACCGCGGCGTTACAGGATTTGTTGGTGTACGCGCTGAAAGGTTTGGCGGTAGTCGGGAAACAAGCGCGGGAAAACGGCGTCCGTGACGAACTGGCGGATCATTTTCTTATGGCCGGCTTGTTTGCCACGGTGACTAATGTGGATTTCGACAACGCCCGGCTGGCGGCATTGATTCAAGAGGCGGTTGCGAAGCGCGAACGGGTAAAAAGTCTGCTGCAGGCGTCCTCCACGGCAGGAAAACAGGCAGAGCAATGGCCGGAAATCGCACAATGGAATCCTGCCGGCAGTTTGGAAGCATTGATCGGACAGGGAGCTGAACACGGGATTTTGAAAGACTATTCCGCCCACGAAGATGTCCGCAGCCTGCAGGAGCTTTTCCTCTACGGATTAAAAGGAATGGCTGCCTACGCCGACCATGCGTGGATATTGGGAGAAAAAAATGAGGAAGTGACGGCATTTTTTTACAAGGGGTTAACGGCGCTTACCGATACCGCTTTGTCCGCGGATGCTTGGGTCGGTCTGGTCATGGAACAGGGAATGGTGAATTTGAAATGTATGGAAATGCTCGATGCCGGCCATACGCGGCATTATGGGCACCCCGTGCCTACCGCGGTGGCGTTGGGCGTGAAAAAAGGCCCGGCAATCGTTGTCTCCGGGCATGATTTGCTCGATTTGGAAATGTTGTTGCAGCAGACGGATGGCAGCGGCGTGAATATTTATACGCATGGCGAAATGTTGCCGGCGCACGGCTATCCGCAGCTTAAGAAATACAAGCATCTTGCCGGACATTTCGGCACAGCCTGGCAAAATCAGCAAAAAGAATTCGACGGCGTGCCGGCGGCATTCCTGTTTACGACGAATTGTATTCAAAAGCCGCAGGGATCGTATGTCGACCGGGTGTTCACGACCGGGATGGTTGCCTGGCCGGGAGTGCCGCATATTGTTGCCGATCGCAGCGGCAAAAAAGATTTTACGGCGGTGATCAAAAAAGCGCAGGCGTTGGGCGGATTAGCACAGGATGCTATGCGTAAACAGATCGTCGTTGGCTTTGCCCGGCAAGCTGTGCTCGGGGTTGCCGATAAAGTGGTCGCCGCGGTTAAAGCAGGGCAGTTAAAACATTTTTTTCTGGTCGGCGGCTGCGACGGCGCCAAGCCGGGACGGAATTACTATACGGAGTTTGCGCAGAACGTTCCACAGGATTGTGCTATTTTGACGTTGGCCTGCGGCAAGTTCCGTTTCAATGATCAGGATTTCGGCGATATCGGCGGTATCCCGCGCCTCTTGGATTGCGGGCAGTGCAATGACGCGTATTCGGCGATTGTGATTGCTTCGGAGCTGGCGAAAGCGTTTAATTGCGGGGTTAATGATTTGCCGCTGTCGTTGGTACTTTCCTGGTATGAGCAAAAGGCGGTCTGTATTTTGATTACGTTGCTGGCGTTGGGGATACGGAATATCCGGATCGGACCTTCCCTGCCGGCTTTTATTACGCCGAATATTTTGAAGGTGCTGGTGGAGAAATTTAACATTATGCCGATTTCCACTCCGGAGGCTGATTTGAAAGCGATTTTGAAAAAATAACCGAATCAGTGTTTTGTATCCAACGCAGCCGCTGTCGACGATACGGCAGCGGCTGCGTTTTTTATCTGCGCCTGTTTTTAAATCTGGGATACAATACCGGCGGTGCGTTCAGCGTGCCGTGATGCATTGCTGCGCAGCGCGCTATGGTGTTTTGTGGCAAGCCGTGCTGATTCCGTAAACAATAGAGATATGCATGTATCAATACGCTCGATGATCGTTTTGTTGTGATATCGCTTCTTGCCGGATTGCGCGGAGTGCCGGCAGGCATATAGCCAATCCGTCGATGCGCCCCTGCGGCGGCACGGGGTCCAGGCGATTGAGCTGGATATTTCAAACCCGGAATATTTTTCGCTGTTAGTCGCAGTAGAAAAATATTTTGGAAAAATTTTTTGATTTTTTTTCGTTCAGCCGTTTTTGTCGATGCCTGCTCCCGCGGTTTCCCTCCAGCCGACCGAAGCAGTCTATTTTTATCGCAGCGGTTGCCGGAAATGTAGCCGTGCGGAAAAAAATCTCCGGCATTTGGAAAAAAAATACCCGGAATTTACGGTGCGGCGGCTGGATATCGGCGATGCGCAAGCCTGCAGGTTTTATCAGTATTTGGCGGAGAAATACGGCGTGCCGGACACTGCGGTGCTGCAGACTCCGGCGCTATTTATTGCGGAAGAATATCTCACGGAGAAAAAGCTGTATTATCTGCCCGTGGAAACAGCGGTGCAGCGGTATCGTTTTCTAACCGTGGACGACGGCTACGCGGATTTTCTCCGGCAGCACCAACGGCGTTTCGCGGCACCGCTGATCAATCGCTTCCGCCGAGTTGGTTTGGGAATGGTCGTCGGCGCGGGGTGGATCGACGGAATTAATCCCTGCGCGTTTACCACGATTGTTTTTTTTGTTACGAGTTTAGTAGCGGTTAAAAAGAAACGTCGCGCCGTGGCTGCCGTGGGCGTCGCGTTTATCGGGGCGATTTTTATAACGTATATGAGTATCGGTATCGGCGGTTTAACCGTACTGCGTCAGGCGGTGGAACTTCCGGCGGTGCAGCAGGGAATCCAGTGGTTCTATCGGGTGCTGGCGGTTGTTTTGTGGGGATTGGCGGTTATATCGCTGCGGGATATCGTTGTATTTGTGCGTTCCGGTAAAGACGCGGTTGTGCTGCGGCTTGCGGACGAGACGACGGCAAAAATCCGCCGGATGGTGCGCACACAATTACGGTTGCCGCATTATGTCGCCGGCGCGGCCGCCGCCGGGGTTTTTGTTTCGTTGACGGAGTTAGCCTGCACCGGACAGGTGTATTTGCCGACGATAGTATTTATTCTGCGTGAGCCGTCTTTACGCGCGCAGGCCGGGTGGTATCTTTTTATATATAACACCGCATTTATCCTGCCGTTGGTCGGCGTGTTCATTGCGGCATTAGTCGGCACACGGGTGTTTGAATTGGGGAATCTGTCCCGGAAAATGTTTATCGTCGGTAAAACGTTGCTGGCGGTTATTTTTTGCGCGCTGGCGTTCTTACTCTGGCAGCGGTGAATAGAGTGGCAATGTCACACGTGTCCGGATGTAAAGATTGAAGATATTCGCCGTGTTTTTTTAGGCGGGAATAAACCATCCCCTCAATGGCCTGGATCTACGGAAATCGCGCGATCTCTTTAACCCTGATAAATTTCCCCACCATTTCCACAATGCGGGATTGTGGAAATGGTAATGAGGTTCTTTGCGGCGTTTTTTCTTTGGCCGGCAGCCGGCCGTAGGTTTTCTCCGCAATGTCTGCTTGCTATTTTTCCGGCTATGGTTATAATCATAGACACTGGGGAAAAGAGGTGGTTGTTGATGAATCGGCAGATGAGGTGGGCATGCGCCGGGAGAAGGCTTTTTTGCAGTTGATTCATGAATCCGGCCTGCTCAAGCGGGTGCGGCGCAGCGGTTGGTGGGTTGTCGGGATCAATAATCCGGAAAGCGTGGCGGAGCACTGTTTCCGTTGTGCGGTGATCGGGTATGTTTTAGCGGTGATGGAACGGTTAGACGCCCATACCGTGACGATGATGTGTTTGCTGAACGATATTCAGGAAGCGCGTATTAATGACGCGCATAAAGTCGCCTCGCGATATTTGAATTTTTCGGCCGCCGAGGACGCGGCGTTTGCCGATCAGACGGCCCGGCTTCCCGAACCTGCCCGTCGGCAATTGCGCGCTTGGCGTGCGGACTATACGGCGCAGAAGACGCCGGAGAGCATTGCCGCACGGGATGCGGACATCCTGGAATGCCTTATTCAGGCTAAAGAATATCATGAACAAGGGTACGCGCAGGCGGAGAAATTTTTGCGCAAGGCGCCCCGGTTTCTGCGTTCAGCCGCCGCGAAACAATTGTGGCAGGCGGCATTGCGCACGGACAGCAGCGGTTGGTGGCAGGAATTGACTGATTTTAAACGATAAGCAGGCAACGGAGGAGGCGGTACGGTATGGCGCAGGGCGATATTTTTTTGACCCGCCAGGGCTATGAGGAAAAAAAGAAAGAGTACGAACATTTGACGCGTTTCCGGCGGCGGGAGCTTGCCGATGCCATAGAAAAAGCGCGGCTTTTAGGCGATTTGCGGGAAAATGCCGAGTATCATGCGGCAAAAGAAGCGCAGGCGCATAATGAGCGGCGTATCGCAGAATTGGAAAATATTATTAGCCGCGCGCGTATCGTAGAGAGCGAGAACGTCGACGCGGATAAGGCTTTGATCGGCGCAACGGTGAAGCTGCGGTGCCTGGATGACGGCGAATTAGAAGAATATACCCTGGTCTCGGAGGCGGAAGCGGATTTCAGCCGGAATAAACTTTCGGTATCGTCGCCGTTGGGAAAGGGATTGGTCGGCCATAAAAAAGGCGCGGTGGTGGAAGTGCGTGTTCCGGCCGGCGTGGTTAAATACGAGATTCTGGAGATAACACGTGACTGAACCACGGCAGGTGCGCGCGCTCGGCCTGCTGTCCGGCGGCTTGGGCAGCATGCTGGCGGTCAAGGTGGTGCAGGCGCAGGGAATCGCGGTTACCGGTATTTCGTTTTCCACCCCGTTTTTCGGCACGGCTGCCGCGGAACGAGCGGCGGCGCGTCTGGGTATTGCGTTGATCGTGCGTAATATCACCGCGGCACACCTTAATATCGTCAGGCATCCGCTCCACGGCTACGGCCGAACGATGAATCCGTGCATCGATTGCCATGCCTTGATGATTCGTATCGCCGGGCAGGTGCGACAGGAACAGAATTTCGATTTTATTTTTACCGGTGAGGTGCTCAATGAGCGGCCGATGTCTCAAACCCGCCGGGCGCTGGAGATCGTTGCGGATTTGTCGGGTTGTGCCGAACATTTGGTACGGCCGCTTACCGCGCAGTGTTTGCCGGTTTCTCAACCGGAAAAAGCGGGACTAATCGATCGGGAGAAGTTGCTTAATTTGCAAGGTCGTTCCCGCAGCGGGCAGATTGCCTTAGCGATGCAGTACGGATTGACGTCGTATCCGAATGCCGCCGGTGGGTGTTTATTGACGGATAAGCATTTTTCCGCGCGGTTGCGGGAACTGATGCGCGTGCAGCCGGCTGCCGCGGAAGATGATTTCCGGCTGCTGCCGTTGGGCCGGCACTACCGCTTGGCGAGCGGGGTAAAGGTGATTGTCGGCCGCGACGCGCAGGAGAATTCGCGCTTGGAACAGCAGGCTGCGCCGGCGGATACCGTAGTGCTCAGTGAGGCTGTTCCCGGGCCGGTATGCCTGGTGCGCGCAAGTGCGAACGCCGCGGACATAGGCGCGGCAGCGGAAATTTGCGCGGCATATAGCGACGCGGCGGAAGGAGACCTCTGCCGGATAACGGTACGCCGCAACCGGCAGCCGGCGGAGTATGTGACGGTGGCGGTGCGGCGCAGCGCGCGGCTGCCGCGGCGAATTGAGTGATCGTCAGACGAATCATCACGCCGGGGATGAGAAAGGAAAAACCGATGAAGATTGTGGAAAAAAATGACACGTTGGTTATTACGGAATTCAGCGAAATGGAGGCGTATCAGATCGCCTGTACGATAGAAAAAGACGGTCTTCGGTTTTACCGGCGTCTTTTGCAGGATGAACAGTCGCCGGATGCGAAAAAAACACTGGAATTTATGATTGCCGAAGAACAGCGGCATTTGCGTTTTTTTGAAGACCGTTTGCGCGCGCAGGAGCAAAAGGCCGATTTGGATGCGGCGGCGAACGATATTTTAGATTCGCTGGATTACGGCGTATTTGCGCCGTACCAAAATATGGCGGAGTTGGAAAAAATCCTCACCGACGCGAAAAAAGTCTTGCGGTTGGGGATTCGTGTGGAAGAGAAGACCCGGCAATTTTATGAATTGTGCCGGGATCAGGTAACGTCAACGGCCGTGCGCAAGGAACTGGCTCGGATTATCGACGAAGAAGGAAAGCACCGCGCGTTGTTACAGGAGCGGTTGCAGCAGATAGAACAGGGGAGTGTGCAATCGTGACGGAAGCGAATTGCCCGGAATTATCGCCGAAAGTGGCGGTGGTTGGCTGCGGGAATGTCGGTGTGCGTTTCGCCTACGCGTTGATTATCAGCGGCGCGGCGCGGCAACTGGTGATGATCGATACCGATCGCCGGCGGGCGGAAGGCGAAGTTATGGATTTATGCCATGGCGCGCCGTTTATTGCACCGGTGGATATCCGAGCCGGTGATTATGCAGATAGCGCCGGCGCGGAATTAGTCGTTGTTACGGCGGGGAAAAAACAAAAACCAAACCAGAGCCGGTTGGATTTAGCCAAAGATAACGTCGATTTGTTCCGGGAAATCATTCCGCAGATCGTTCAATACTCGCCGCAGGCGAAATTGTTGATTGCGACAAATCCCGTGGACGTGCTTGCCTACGCGGCATACCGTTTTTCCGGCAAGCCGGCGCACGAGGTGATCGGTTCGGGGACGGTGCTGGACTCGGCACGATTTCGCTTTCTCTTGAGCCGGCATTGCCAGGTGGATGCGCGCAATGTGCATGCGTATATTTTGGGCGAACACGGCGATACGGAATTTGCGGTGTGGAGCACGGCGATGATCGGAGGCGTGCGGTTTGCCGATTATTGCCGGCAGTGCCGTTTTTATCCTTGCTGCTTTCAAAACCCCGGCCTTCAGTCTCGCTCAATATCGCGGGATAAAGCCGGGGTTGAAAGAAAATCTGCAGGATTCCGCTCAGAAACCCCGGGCTTGAGCCCGCGTGAGCTTCACGATGAAGCCGGCCGGCAGGATCAGTTAGAGGCGATTTTTAGCGAAGTGCGCGATTCCGCGTACCAGATTATCGAGCGGAAGGGGGAAACGTCCTACGGCATCGGTTTGGCCATGGTGCGGATCGCGCAGGCGATGTTTAACGATGAAAACGCGATATTGCCGGTTTCTTCGTTGATCGACGGCTATTTGGGCGTGCGCAACGTTTATTTGAGTTTGCCGGCGATCGTCAATCGCCGGGGGGTGCGCGATGTTATGCGTTTGGATTTGAATGCGGCGGAACAGGCCGCGTTTATCCGCTCCGCGGAAAAAATGCGCCAGATCATTGCCGACACGGGGATTGAGACGGAACGCCGATGAATAAATCGACACAGGCGTTGATTATTGTCGATGTACAGAATGACTTCGGTCCGGGCGGCGCGCTGCCGGTTCCGTCGGGCGATGAAATCGTGCCGGTTTTAAATCAGTATATCCGTTACGCGGCCGGTCGCCATTGGCTGATCGTTGCCTCGCGCGATTGGCATCCGGAAAAGACGCATCATTTTCGCGAATTCGGCGGGCAGTGGCCGCGGCATTGCGTGCACGATACGCCGGGAGCCTGCTTCCATCCGCAGTTGGCGTTGCCGGCGGAAACCGTAATCGTTTCCAAGGGCATGAATCCGGATCTGGACAGTTGTTCGGCATTTCACGGGATGGACGAGCGGCGAACTTCGCTGCAGGATATTTTAGTTCGCGCCGGGGTCAAGATAGTGTACGTGGGCGGCCTGGCCGCTGAATATTGCGTGCGCGCGACGGTATTGGACGCGGTTGAGCGGGGGTTTGCGGTAAAGCTTTTGGTCGATGCGATCCGCGGCGTTAACCGGAAACCGGCAGACGCCGAAGCGGCGCAGCGCGAAATGTTGCGGTACGGAGCGCAGGCAACGACGGTTACGGAGCTGTCGGCTTCGCGGTAAGCCGGCAAAGGTAGAGCAGAAGGGAGGGTTTTATGGCCAAGGGACAAGCGATGAAAAATGCCGGTCTGTTGATTATGCGCGTCGGTATTGGAGCGATGTTTATTATGCATGGGTGGCCGAAGCTGTCCGGCGGTTTAGAAACTTGGACGGCGTTGGGCAAAGCGGTAGAGTCCGTGGGAATCAGCTTTTGGTATCCGTTTTGGGGATTCATGGCCGCCAGTTCCGAGTTTTGGGGAGGTATTTTTTTGATTCTCGGTTCTTTTTTTCGGCCGGCGTGTTTTTTTATGGCCATGACGATGATTGTCGCGGCGTCCATGCATGTGCAGAAAGGTGACGGGATCAAGGGCGCCGCGCATGCGCTGGAGATGGGAATTGTTTTTTTTAGTTTATTTTTTATCGGGCCGGGCGATTCCACGATCAATATCTTCACGCGCGCCCTGAAGAAGAAAAGCGCTGGTGAAGAATAGGTATGGGAGGCACGCGCGCGCCGGCGCCACTGCAGTGGCCTGTCTTGGCGGTTGCCCTACGCCTGCCGTTTATCAGCGCCAGTATTGCGCCGTTCATTTTCGGCGCCTGCCTGGCGCGAAGCGGTGTGTTCCATAGCCGTTTTTTTCTGGGGCTGCTGGCGGCGGTGGCCGTGCATTTGGGCGCAAATCTTATTAATGATTACGCGGATTCCCGTAGCGGCGCGGATTGGCAGGATCAGCGGTTCTTCGGATTTTTCGGCGGCTCAAAGCTTATTCAGCACGGCATCTTGTCCGAACAGGATTATCTGCGCCTGAGCTGCGGCTGTTTTGCGGTCGCGGCTCTGGCGGTATCGCGGTTGGCGGTTCTGATGGGCAGTGTGCTGCCGCTGGCGCTGGCCGCCGGCATCGCGCTGTTGGCCTGGAGTTATTCGCAGCCGCCGCTGCAATTAGTCTATCGCTGCTTGGGGGAGCCGGTGATTTTTTTGCTTTTCGGCCCGGCGCTGGTTATGGGGGGCTTTTATGTGCAGACCGGGCTGTTTCCGGCCGCGGATATTTTTTTTCTGTCCGTGCCGGTCGGCTTATTGGTAACGGCAATTCTTTTTGCCAATGAAATTCCGGATTTCCCGGAGGATATCGCGGCCGGCAAACGCACCTGGGTCAGCCTGACCGGCCAGCGACGGGCATATATTTTGTATTACCTGCTCTGCCTTGCGGCCTTTGCCGCCATCGGCGTCGCGGTGGCGCGCTCGTTGTTGCCGCCGCCGGCATTGATGTCCGGTATTGGGATTTTTTTCGTGCTGCGCGCCGGCCGGATACTGCGGCAGTCTTATCAGGACAAGGCGCGCTGTGTGCGTTCGGCGCAAGATACGATCGCCCTGTTTATGGTTGTCGTGCTCATTCTTACCGGGGTGGTACTGCGATGAGCCGGGTAGCTATTGTCGGCGGCGGTTTTGCCGGTTTGGCCGCGGCAATGATATTGCGGCGGGAAGCGCCGCGTCTGTCCGTCACACTGCTCGATCGAAATCCTGCCGCTTGTTATTTGCCGCTGTTGCCGGATTGTATCGGCCGCGCGATTCCACCCGAGTTGTTGCTGTACGCATATGCGGATGCGTCGCGGCGGTATGGTTTCGATTTTTGGCAGCGGCAGGTTACCCGCATCGATTGCCCGGCCGGGATGGTGTATGCCGGCGATGCGGCGGTGCCGTTTGATTACCTGGTCTGTGCCGCCGGCATGCAGCCGAATTTTTACGGCAACCGCGCGGCGGCCGAGCACGCGTATTGTCTGGCGACGATTGACGACGCGCGCCGCTTGGCGGCGGCACTGGCCGAGCGGACACCGGTGCAGGTGGTGGTCGCCGGCGGCGGTTATACCGGTGTGGAAGTTGCCACGGCGGTATGGCGGCTGTGCCGAAAACGTTCGCCGGCGGTGCGCGTTCTGATGGTCGAACGCGCGGCGGAAATACTCGCCGCGTTGCCGCCGGCGGCCAGCGCCTATGTGCGCGCTCATCTTCGGCGTTTGAATATTGACGTTGCCTGCGGTGTTTCCGTGGCCGCGGCCGATAGCCGGAGCGTGCGTTTAAGCGACGGGCGGGTCTATGCCGACGCGCTGTTGGTGTGGACGGCGGGAGTTCAGGCCGCGCCATGTGTCGATTCGCTGCCCGGGCAGAAAAATCAGCAGGGGCGAGTAATCGTCGATGATTACCTACGGTGCGCGCCGCGTTGTTTTGTGGCCGGCGATGCGGCCGTTCAGACGGTTGGCGGTGTCCCGCTGCGGATGAGCGTGCAGGCAGCCTTAACCCAGGGCAGCGTCGCGGCGCGGAATATTATTGCGGCGCATCGCAATCAACCGCTGCGCGCGTGCCGGCCGCGCGATTTGGGTTGGGTTGTGCCGATGGCGGATAATAACGGCTGGGGAATCGCGTTAGGAATTCCGGTGCGCGGGCCGGCGGCGGTGTTTTTGCATTATCTGATGTGTTTGTACCGGGGACGGGGTGGCGTGGGACGGGCGTTGGCTTTGGCCGGCGCGATCGCGAAAGGGTAACTCGTGAGGAACGGCGTGGCAGCGATTATGCTGATCGGGATCTGGACGGCGCACGCCGCGGCGGCGGAGCCCGATCCGGAGCAAAAGATCAGCGCGTTCGAAGCCGCGTTGTCGCGGTCTCCCGGCGATCGACAGGCCGTACGCGCGCTGGCCGTGCTGTATCATCAGCGGGCCGCGGAGTACGCGCAGGTGCAGGAATGGCCTGCGGCGATAGCCCAGGCGGAAAAAGCCGCGCAATTATTGCCGTCGGAGCGGCAATTCGCCGACGCGCTGGCCGTACTGTATAATAATTACGGCGTGGCATTGCAGGCCGGCGGGGATACGGAGCAGGCGATAGCGTATTTTGAGCGCGGGTTGCGGTATTCGCCGGGGCAGTTGCCGTTGCAGAAAAATATGGCCGTGGCTTATGTGGATGCGGCGCGGGCCGCTTTTGAAAAAAAGGAATACGCGCGCAGCGAAAGTTTGTTGCAGCGGGCGCGCGGCTATGACGTGGAGAGCGTCAGCGTGTATGTTTTGAGCGGTGAAATTTTCTATGCGCGCGACGATCTATACAATGCACAGGCCGCCTGGGAAAAAGCGCTGGCGCGGGATCCGAATTTTCCCGGGTTGTCTGAACGGCTGCGGAAACTTGAGCAGGAAAAGAAACGGGAGTCGAATTACCGGACGCGGGAATCCGGAAATTTTCGTATTAAATTTGAGGCGATGGAAAAGCAGGGGCTTGCCGAGGCGGTGTTGGATTTTTTGCGTCAGGCATACCGGGATATCGGCAGGGAGTATAACTGTTATCCCGGCGATACGATCACCGTGATTATTTATCCGGCGCCGGCGTTCCGGCAATGGGCGGAATTTCCGGATTGGGCGGCCGGTGTCTATGACGGCAAAATCCGCCTCAGCGACGACGCGATGGATAATCCGGTGCGTATGCGGGAAATTCTTGCGCACGAATACACGCACGCTTTGATTTATACGCTGGCCGGCGCGAAGGTGCCGTTGTGGGTGCAGGAAGG
Source organism: Candidatus Omnitrophota bacterium (assembly GCA_023819605.1). Lineage (GTDB taxonomy): Bacteria > Omnitrophota > Gorgyraeia > B26-G9 > B26-G9 > JAMWCB01. The sequence continues at coordinate 13,918 of JAMWCB010000012.1, read as the reverse complement.
GTTGGCGGAATATTCCGCCCGGCAGTTCCGGCAGGTTGAAGCGCGACGGCAGCGCCGGCAGTTGTTATTTTCCGCGGCGCGGCAGGGCAGTTTGTTGGATTTCGCGGATTTGGCGGAAGGCGATTTGCGGCTGGTAGCCGGGTATCCGCGGGAAAAAATCAATTTGATGTACGCGCAGTCCGAATCAATGTGCGATTTTATGATTCAACGGCTGGGAATCTACCGGATACGCGAAGTGCTGGAATCAGCGGGAAAGGGTAAACCATTTGCCGATGCCTTTGCCTATGTGTGCGGCCGCGAGCTCGCCGAAGAAATCGCCCAATGGCGGCGGTCGTTGGATGAGCCCTGAGGCGGGTTGCGGGATTTATGTCCATATCCCGTTCTGCCGCCGCAAATGTCCGTATTGCGATTTTAATTCTATCGACGCGTTCTCGTCGGCGACGCTGCGCCGGTATTTGCGGGCGCTGCTTGCGGATATCCGTCTGACGGCGGCAGCGGGAACCGGCGATGTTGTGCGCAGTATCTATATCGGTGGCGGTACGCCATCGCTGTTATCGGTTCGCTCTGTTTCGACGATCCTCGCGTCGATCGCGGCGAGGTTCCCGATTGCCCCGGATAGCGAGGTAACTCTGGAAGCGAATCCGGCGTCCGTGGATAGAAAAAAACTACGGCAATTGCGCCGTTGCGGAATTAGCCGGCTGAGTATCGGTGTGCAGTCGTTTCAGGATCGCTTGTTGCGGGTGCTGGGGCGCATACACAACGGCGCGCAGGCGCGCGCGGCGCTGCGGCAAGCGCAGACGGCCGGTTTTTCCAATGTGAGCATAGACTTAATGTACGCGATAGCCGGACAGTCTTTATCGGATTGGGAAGCGGATTTGCGCCAGGCGATCGCCGGCGGTGCCTGCCATGTGTCGTTTTATGATTTGACGATTGAGCCGGGAACATCGCTGTTCCGTCGCCGCCGGACCTTTGTCCAGCCGGCCGCCGACCGGCAGGCACAGATGTACCGCCGGGGATGCCGGCTATTGGCCGCCGCCGGTTTTCGGCAGTACGAGATTTCCAGCTTCGCGCAGGCGGGTTTTGAATCGCGGCATAACCAAGGCTATTGGCGCAATGAACCGTACCTTGGGTTCGGCGCCGGCGCGTTTTCGTACTGGGACGGGGTTCGGTTTTACAAGCAGAAAAATGTTGTGCAGTATATTTACCAGGCGCAGCGTGGCTGCCTGGTGCGGTTTGGGAAAGAACGACTGTGCGGGCAGCGGCGTTTGCGGGAGACGCTGATGTTGGGATTGCGGTTGATGCGCGGTATTGATTTGACGGCTGCGGCGCAGAGGGCCGGATGCGCACCGGATGCGCCCCTGCAAGCGGCGATTGCGCATTCGATCGAGGACGGTTGGCTGCGGCGGCGGGGTTCACGGATACGGTTGAGCCGCCGCGGTATTTTAGCGTATAACGATGTCGTCGGCGAATTATTGAGGGCATGATGGGGTATTCTGCAGATCAGTTGCCGGTCGAGCGTCATTTGACGCAGTTGCGCGTTCGCGTGGAACGCGATTTGGGAGCGCTGATTCCTGCGCAGCCGGATACGGCATGGATAACGCGCTACTTCGGCCGGCCGCGCTGGCGGCGACGTGAACAGGCGATCGCGCGGACATTTTGCCTGCCGGCGCGGCAGATGCTTGCCGGCGGAAAGCGCTGGCGGCCGGTTTTGGCGTTGTTATTTTTGGAGTTGCTTGGCGCGCCGCACGGGCCGGCGGCGAGAATATTGACCGGGATTGCGGAGTTATGCCATGCCGGCGCTTTGATGATCGATGATGTCGAAGATGATTCGGCCTGCCGGCGGCATCAGCCGTCCGTATTTCGCCGTTATGGAAAAGCCGTCGCGATCAATGCCGGCGGTTTATTATATTTTTTTCCTTTTTTGGCGATGGTCAGGCCGCCGGTGTTGACCAAAGCCCAGCAGGCGGAAATTTTTGGCGTCATGGTCCGGGTATTTAGCCAGGCGCATGCCGGGCAGGCGGCGGATATTTATTGGCCGCAGGCGCTTGCCGGCGCGCGGCCAGAGCAGATACGCCGGGAAGGATTGGAAGGCGCGGTGTTGCAGATGTACGCGGATAAAACCGGCGCGCCGCTTGCCGGTATCGCGGAAACCGCCGCGATCATCGCGCGCGCGAAGCCGGCGCTGCGGCGGGCCTGCCGCGCGTTTGCCTGTCGCCTGGGCGTGGCGTTTCAGATCGTCGATGATCTGATGAATTATCAGTGCGGCGGGAAAGGGCGGGTCGGCGCGGCAGAAGATTTTAAAGCCGGTAAAATGACGTTGGTAATCGCGCGCGCGCCGGCGTTGTTGCCCGCGCCGGCGCGGCGGCAGTTTGACGCGGTGTTTTTCAATCCTCCGGCCCGCCGCTCCGCGGCGCAGCGGCAGCGCGCGGTGCGGCTGCTGCGGCAGTACGGGGTTTTTGACGCTTGCCGGCGGCGGGCGCAGCGGGAGTACACGCAGGCGTTTGCGCGCTTGTGCCGGGTGTTTCCGGACAGCCGCGCGCGCAGAAGCCTTGCCGGCTTGTGCGCTCAGGTGCTGCACGGTTGCGGAGAGACGATGCGCCTACCCGCAGGCGGCAGCGCGGGTTGAGCCTGATCCGGCCGGGTGCGTGATATGTTCCGTAGTTTGCCGCCCCGGTCGGCAGTAAATTTTAATGTTTACAATATTTTTAATGTGTGCTATATTTTTAATGTAATAATTAAAAATGTGGTTTTATGGAAAATGAGCGCTTCCCGTTACGGGAAAAAAAATTCGCCAAGACAAAAATTGCTTTGGCGAACGCATTTATCGAGCGTTTGCAAGCGTGCCGTTTGGATGAAATCGCGATCGGCGACGTGTGCGCGGGGATCGATATTTCGGCAGGAACATTTTTTAATTATTTCCCGCGGAAAATCGATGTTGTGTATTATTACAATCAGTTGTTGAGCATTAAAGTTCTCTGGCGGGCGATGCGTCAGGCAGCCGGCCGGCCGGTTTTAGCGCAGATTGACGCGGTTTTTGCTGTGGTACGCGAAGAGTACGCTAACCCCACTATTGTCTATGAAATGATCGCCGCGATGGTCGGGCATAAGCAAAGTCCGGCGTTGCTCGAGATAACCTCCGCGGAAAAATATTACGCGTTTCCGGAATGCGCAGGGATTGAAGATGTACCGCATCCGGCGTTGATGTTTGAAGATTTTTTTGAACAGTGCCTCGAGCAGGCGCGGGAGCTGCGGGAATTGCCGAAAACGACGGATATCGCGGAAGCCCTCCTGGGGTTGAAAACGATTCTGGTCGGCCTGCCGTTGGCGGTTCGTTTTGAACATTTTTCGGAAATAGGTACACATTATACCCGGCAATTGAATTTGTTGTGGCGGGCATTGGGTAGGAAAGGATTTTCAAAATAATATGAAAGCACGGGCACAGCGAAAGTTGTTGGCGGCGGTTATGTTGGCCGGCGGCATGTTTGCCGCAAGCCGCAGCGTATGCGCGGAGGACGCGCGCGCGGTGTTGTTGACGGTTGACCGAGCCGTGGACATGGCGTTAGCCGCCAGTGAACAACTGCAGATACAGCAGAATGATGTCGAAAAACGGCGGCAGCAGCAGCGGCAGGTGAAAGCCGCGGTATATCCGCGCGTCGATGCCGCGCTGGCCTGGCAGAAAAATATCGAGTATCCGCCGGCGACGCGCGCGGCATTGAATGACTATACCCTCGGCGCCGGAGTAAACGCAACGCAGTTGCTCTGGTCGTGCGGCCGGGTAGCGGCCGCGATCGCTTTGGCCGATACGTTGACGGATATCGGGCGATGGGAAACGGACGCGCGGCGGCAGGAGGTGATCTATACGGCAAAAGCCCGTTTTTATAGTGCGTTGTTGGCGCAACGCACGCTGTTAATCGCGCGTGCTTCTCTGGAAAACGTCCGGCGGAATAAAATATTGATGGAACAGCGAGCCGCCGGCGGCCGGAACGCAAAGCACGACTTGATTAAAATGGACGCGGATCTGGCGTCCCGCCTGCCCTACGTCAGCCAGGCGGAGGCGATTTTTGAAACGGCGATGCGGGCGTTGGCTGCGCTGATCGGCGTGGAAGCGGATATGCGTATTGAACTGCAGGATTCCGCAGCCGTCGATTATCCGCCGCTCGACTTAAGTAAGGCGCGGGAAGCGTTTTCCCGCAACGAGCCGAATGTGCAGGCGGCGCGTCGCGCTATTGCCGCTGCGGAACATATAGTGCAGGTGCAGCGGGCCGGATATTTTCCCACGGTGACCGCGTTCGCCGCCTGGGATTATCAGGGGACCAGCGATGAACAGTTCGTCGGCGCCAGCCACCTGGATAGTTACGGGGTCGCCGGTGTAAAAGTTACGGTGCCGTTATGGACCGGCGGCGCGTTGGCTGCCGGTCTGCAGCAAGCGAAGATCGATGTGCGAAACGCGCAGCTGCAATGGCGGAGGGCGGATAAAGATTTGCGCGTGGCCCTGGATACTGCCGTGGCGGAATACCGGCAGTATCGCGATACTTTAGCGGCAAACGAGCAGGCAGTGCGCCTGGCCCAGGAAGCATTTGCGATGAGCCAGGATTTATTTGCCTCCGGACAAATTTCTTTAACGGATGTTAACGACGCGGAACAATTGTTAACTTTGGAAAGCGTGCGGCGGGAAACGACCGTATTTAATGTGCACCTAACGGTGGCGCGCATTGAGCAGTTAACCGGAGAACGTAGCGGGGGAAAACCATGATCCGTATGCCGCTGCGTTGTACCATGTATGTCGTCGCCGGCCTTGTCGTTGTGGCCAGTGTGGTGTGGAAACAGCAGGATGTGCGCAGCCGACGGGCGGAAACGATCGTTTCCATGGCGACGGAATGGGAAAAAGCCGGCAAGCCGGTAGTCGTCGCGGTAGCCGAGCGCCGGCCGGTAGCCGAATACGTCAAGATGACGGTTCGGCCGTCGTTGCCGCGCGGCGCAAGCGGTTTCGTCGTGCGGGAAATCCGGGATCGACTTGCGGCCGGGCAGGATGTGTATTGGCATGGTCAACCGGGAATGCGTGTGGGGCAAATCGATGCGGTGGCCGCCGCGGTCGACCGCTCGCGGGGTATGTTTGCAGTACGCCTTCTCTTTGATCAGGAACTTGCCGCCGCGCCGGAAATTATGCGGGTCAGGGCGCATGTGCGGACGATTCCCGACGCCCTTGCCGTGCCGCCGGAGGCGGTGCGGCGCGCCGGCGACGCATGGTATGTGTGGAAAGTTTCGGGAACGCGCGTGGTGAAAACCGCAGTGACGGTTGCCGCGCGCACCGCCGATACTATCGTTATCCGGAGCGGGCTTGTTCCGGGAGACCGCGTGGTCTGTCGCGGACAAACGCTGCTGGTTGAGGGAGATACCGTACGGATTCAGGCAGAGGTGCAGGAGAATGGCAATGATTGAGTTTTTTGTAAAACGGCCGGTCACGACGATCATGTTCGTTTTGTTTTTTGTCGTGCTGGGTATCGTCGCCATGGTGGAGTTGCCGATCGAGAAAAATCCGAAGATGCAATTCCCGATCATTACCGTATCCGTGGAATACCCGGGCGCGACGCCGTTGGAAATGGAGACGCTGGTTATTAAAAAAATCGAAGACGCGGTTTCGGAATTATCGGAAATTGAAAAGATCCGCAGCCAATCGTTTGACAATTTCGGATTTATTTATATCGAGTTTCTCCTTTCTGCCGACGTTAATGTCAAATCTATCGAAGTCAAGGATAAGGTCGAAGCCATTCTGAACGATTTGCCGCAGGGGATAAAGAAACCGGTGATCGAAAAATATGATCCGCTGATCGAGCCGGTGATGGAGCTGGTTCTTTCCAGCCATGACCTCGACGCAACGACTTTGTATGAATATGCCGATAAGACGCTGCGCACAGCCTTGTCTTCCGTGGAAGGCGTGGCCAAGGTGGACGTCTACGGTGGGCAGGAACGCCAGATTCGCGTGCGGCTCGACCCGGCGCTGTTGAAACAGAATTATCTGAGCATCACGGAAGTGATTGCCGCCGTGGCGGCGAAAAATACGAACCTGCCGGGAGGATTGATGGAACAGGGGGATTCTTCCCTGAATGTGCGGTTTATCGGCGAATTTCAGAGCGTCGACGAAATAGCCGATTTGACGGTATCCGCGCGGGACGGAACCCAGGTGCCGCTGCGCCGCATCGGTACGGTGGAAGACAGTTTTAAAAAAATCGAAAGTATGGCCCGCTATAACGGCCGTGCGGTAATCGGCTTATCATTGAATAAAGTGTCCGACGGCAATAGCGTGCGGATTGCCGAAGCGGTTTCCCGCCGCCTAAGTTCGTTCCGGGATATGCTGCCGGCCGGCATGCAATTGGATATCGCCACGGATACGACTACGTTTATCGTCAATGAAACCCGCGGCGCGGAATGGAATATCGTGCTGGGAATTTTGTTGACCGTGGGAATTCTCTATTTGTTCACCGGCGAGGCAAAACTGACGTTTATCGCTGCGGTGGTTATCCCGACTTCGCTGATTTCCTGTTTTGCCGCTATGGGCGGTTCGGGATTTACGATAAACTTTGTCACCTTGCTGGCAATCGCCACTGCGCTGGGTACCTTGATTGCCAATGCGATTGTCATTATCGAAAATGTGCTGGCGCATCTGGAGCATCAGGAAGACGCGGTGAGCGCGGCGATCAGCGCGACGAAGGAAGTCGCCGGCGCGGTATTGGCGTCGACCGGCACGAATTTAGTGGTTTTTACGCCATTGGCGATGATGGGCGGCATCGTCGGGTTGTTTATGCGCCAGTTCGGCCTGACCGTTATCTATGCGACATTATTTTCCCTGGTGGCGTCATTCAGCCTGACGCCGATGCTCTGCGGTTTGCTGTTGAAAAAACGGCCGCAGAACAGCCCGGAACGCCGGCGGAATTTCAACCCTTTTTACCGGTTGTCGAGGCTGGTCAATGCCGGCGTCGATTTTTTGCTCAGGGAGTACCGGTATGTGTTTGATTGGCAGTTTCGCTATCCGAAAACGACGATCGCGTTGACGGTCGGGGCGGTTTTATCGCTGCGGTTTATTTTGCCGTATATCGACAGCACCTTCGTGCCGCAGGCGGACGAAGACAAGATAAACATCGCGCTGACGCTTCCCCAGGGATCGACGATTGAACGCACGCTGGCGGTGGTCAAAGAGGTGGAAGCGCGCATCGATCAGATTCCGGAAAAAGCGTCGTATTTGACCAGGATCGGAGAAAACGGCGTGGAGAACGCTACGCTTACCGTTGATTTGATTCCGTCGATGCAGCGCCGGCGCAGCGATATGGACCTAATTAATGAATTGATTCCGTTTCTGGCGCAGATTCCCGATACCGAGGCGCATATTATCCGGGGCACGCCGATCGGTTCGGAAACCGGCGATGTTTCCGTGAACGTGTTCGGCCTCGATTACGATACGATGATCGATTTGGCGGAAATGATGAAAACCGAAATGGAAAAATCCGGGTATTTCCGTTCGGTGAGCATGTCGTATAAAACGCCGAAACCGGAGATTCAATTTATTCCGCTGCAGGAGAAGTTGTTGGAATATGGGGTGATCGCTGCCGCCGCCGGCGCGGCGTTGCGGGCGTCGCTGTACGGCAACGACGAGAATATTTATAAAGAAAAAGGCGAGGAGTACGAGATCCACATCGAACTCGCCGACGAGAGCGTCAAAGATATCGAGGATCTTTCGGATATTGCGTTGTCGAGCCGCTTGGGCCTGGTGCCGCTTACCGCGCTGGGAACCGTGCGTGCTGATTACGCGCTGCCGACGATCATGCATCGGGACCGTAAACGGATCATCCGCTTAGAAGGGTATTTATCCAAATCGTCGTTGGGACACGTCAGCGGAGTGCTCGCGCAGCGTTTTCGCGCCGTGCCGTTCCCCTCTGGCTACGGGTATGATTTTGTCGGCAATTCCGAACATCAGGCGGAAACCGGCCGTGAAATCGGCAAGGCGTTTATGCTCGCGGTGATCCTGACTTATATGTTGCTCGCTGCGTTGATGAATTCCGTGGTTTACCCGATTCCGATTATGACGACGGTGGCGACTTCGTTTACCGGCGTGTTCGCCGCGTTGTTTTTCCTCGACCAGTCGATGAATGTCGCGTCCATGCTCGGGATGGTTATGCTCGTCGGGTTGGTTGTCAATAACGCGATTCTTATGCTCGATTATGCGCTTTTGAAAATGAAGGAAGGCCTGCCCGTTCAAGAAGCGCTCTGGTTGGGCGCGTCGGTTAAATTTCGCGCGATTATTATGTCCTCGCTGGCCGTGGCGCTGGGTGTTGTGCCGCAGCTCTGGGCATTGACGCCGGAGAAGCGTTCCATGGGTGCAGTGATGATCGGCGGCATGCTCGCCTCCATTGTGTTGACGTTTGTTTTTGTGCCGGTGGTGTTTTGGTATATTGAACGCTTCCGCCGGCGCAGTCAGCCGTCACGCATTCACTCTGCGTGGTGATTGCCGCGGCGGCACAGGTAGTTCTTCATTTTAGCTGTTGGCGATGAGGCGGCGAGCCGGTATAATACTAATGCGATGGATGCGGAGAGGGAGGGGGCGATGAAAAGCCGGGTTTATTTTGTGCGGACCGCCGAAGCTGATGCCGCGGCGGCAATTCAGGATAAATTGCGGCGGCTGATCAAGGCCGGCGGTGTATTTGATGTGCTGGAGCCGGAACAGCGCGCCGTGATCAAGATTCATTTCGGCGAGGAAGGCAATAACGGCTATGTGCGGCCGGAGCTGGTGCGTCAGATTACGGCCGAGATTCGCCGGCGCGGCGCGTACTGCTGTGTTTCCGATTCCAATACGCTCTATCGCGGACGGCGGACGCGGTCCGACGAACATGTGCGACTGGCGAACGAACATGGTTTTTCGGAAGAAACGCTTTTGGCGCCGGTGGTCATTCCCGAGGACGCCCGGCCGGGAAACGATGTCACGGTGCCGGTTGCCGGAAAATTTATTCAGAAGGCGAACGTGCTCCGCCTGTACACGGAAGCGGATATTCTGGTCGGTGTGTCGCATTTTAAGGGGCATGGCCTGACCGGGTTCGGCGGCACGCTGAAAAATATCGGCATGGGATGCGCGTCCCGCGAAGGGAAATTGGCCCAGCATTCCGAAGTCGCGCCGTTCGTTTTTGTCGAACAGTGCGTCGGCTGCGGCACCTGTATCCCGGTTTGTCCGGTGGACGCGATCAGTATGTGTGAAAAAACCGCACGCATCGACAGTAAGAAATGTATCGGGTGCGCCACGTGCATCGCGGTGTGCCCGCATTTTGCCATTCAAGTGGACTGGAGCGCCGGCGGCAAGACGATTCAGCAGAAGATGATGGAATACGTTTTAGCGGTGCTTCAGGATAAAAAAGGCCGCGGCATTTTTTTTAATTTCGCCGTTAAAATAACCAAAGAGTGCGATTGCCTGGCCAAGGATGATCCGCGCGTCGCCCCGGATGTGGGTATTTTCGTCTCCGACGATCCGGTGAGCGTGGATGCCGCGGCGTACGAACAAGTTACGGCCGCCTGCGGCAAGGATATTTTTCGGCAATTGCATCCCTGGTGCGACGGGGCCAAACAACTCGAATACGCGGAGGCTCTGGGCCTCGGCAGCCGGGAGTATGAGTTAGTGGAAGTTCGTTGAACGGCCGGCAGACAGGAGAACGGCGGCATGGGAGAAAAGGATTTAAAAATCGGCCTTGCGCTCGGCGGCGGCGGCGCGCGCGGTTTTGCGCATATCGGCGTGTTGAAAGCGTTGGCTTCTGAATTTCCGATTCACTGCGTGGCCGGCACGAGTATGGGGGCGTTGGTGGGCGGGTGTTTTGCGCACCGGCCGGATGTGCATCTGCTCGAGCAGCATTTGGTGGGAGTATGCGAACGGCCGGGCTTGAAGTCTATCGAAAATTTGATTAGCGGCGAGACGTTCGCCGAGGGAAAAGAATTGATTCTGCAGGCGTTGATGAGTTTCGTGAAAAAATTTTATTTGCTCAACCTGCGCATGATGCGGCGGTGGCTGTTTAGCGGCCGGGAAATTGCCGATATTTTCGATGAACTGGGATTGAATGTCGATTTTCGTGCGTTGGCGTTGCCGTTTGCCTGCACGGCGGTGGATTTGCGTTCAGGCGAAGAATTCCTGTTGACCAAAGGCAATGTGAAAAATTCTATTTTAGCTTCGGTGGCGCTTCCCGGGGTTTTTCCGCCGTGCAAGCGGGGGGAGCGGCTGCTCGTCGACGGCGGCGTGGTCGGTTCTGTGCCGGTGCGGGCCGCGCGGGCGCTGGGCGCGGATATCGTCATCGCGGTTGCGGTAGACCCCTATATCCCGTATATCCGCAAGTTGGGCACCGGCCTGGATATTTTATTTCAGACCGATGCGATTCGCGCGCGGGCGTTGAATGCGTTGATTTTAGAAGAGGCGGATTTTGTCATTTCGCCGGATGTGGCGTCCATATCCTGGGCGGCATTTTCGCGGGCGCGGGAATGCGTGCGCGCCGGCGAGCGCGCGGCGGAAAAGCTGAAACCGGAAATTATGAAATTTTTGCAGGTAAAACAGCGCGCCAGGCGTTGGCAGAAGATATTTCCCTTTTTTCGCGCGTAAACAACGCCGCCGCAAAGGCATCCCTGATGGTTACTAAGATTCTCATCGCGTTGGCCGCGGCACTGTTTCTGCTGTTTGCCGGCGGCGTCTGGTATATTAATTATGTGTATATTCCCCGCACGCTGAAACCGCTGGCTGTTGCCGCCCTGGAGCGGGAATTTCAGAAGCCGGTCAGCATAGAACAGGCAGTGTATTTTCCCTTTAAGGGGATCCGTTTCCTGAAACTCCGTATCGATACTTCGGACAACATTCCCTGGTTGAGCGCCGCGGCTGTTGATTTGCAGGTGCGCTCCCTGCCGCGGATTACCGCCGCCGGTCTGAGCGGGAAAATATACGGCGAGGTAACCGGTTTTGTCCTTGCGCAGGACGCGCTGCGGGTTTCCGGCGATTTCCGTTGGGAGGGGGAGTTCCGTGCCCGCCGCAATGGACCGGTTTTTTCCGGCCGGATGACGGTTCATGATGCGGCAGCGCAGGGTATCGCGCCGCTGGCGGATATTTCCGGGGTGTCCGGCAGTATCGTCGGTGACGGCGCGGCGCTGCAGAGCGAGCAGTTGCGCGGCTCAATCGGCGGGATGCCGGTGGAGTTTTCGGTGCGCTTGCGCGCGGATGAGGATACTCTGCGGGTAGAATTATTGCAGGCAATCAGCGGCAGCAATATAGTGCGGATGCAGGCCCAGGCGAGCCGGCAAACGCCGGCCGGTGTTGCGTGGACGCTGCAGGCGCAGTTGGAAAGCGGCGAGATTGGGCGTTTTCTCAGCGGCGTGGATGTCCCGCCGCTGCAGGGTGTGTGCCGGTTGAGCGTATCCGGAACAAGTGCGGGCGCGGCGTTGCGGCAGATGCGGGCTGCCGGCAAGTTGGAAGCGGCGGAAATCGCCGGCGAACTGTTTTCGTTGTTTCAGCTTACCGCGCCGTTTGTGTTTGAACAAGGAATGTTCACCGCGTCGGATGTGCGCGCGGTACTTTGGGGAGGCACGCTGCAGGGGAAGGCGCAGATTAATGTATGCGAATCCGGCCGGCCGCTGTCCGCGGCTTTTGATGCCGTGCGGCTGAGTGCGTCGGAGGCAGTGCGCCGGCTGTTCGGCTACGACGTGGGCCGCGGAGAATTGACCGCGCATTTGGAAGTGCGCGGCCCCATGCGCGACGCGGCGAGTTTGCAGGGCAGCGGCTGGGTACGCTTAGACAAGGGCGCGATACAGGCGCCGCAGCGCTGGCGCGCGATGTTTCCGATGCTTGATCTGAGCGCGGCGATGTTTGAGCAGGCCACCGCTACGCTGCAGATCGGCGATGGGCGTCTGCACACCGATGATCTGTTAATTCAGTCGTCGGTTGTTCAGATCCGCGGAAAAGGCGCGATAAATTTTGCGCGGTTTCTGGAAGGGGAAGTGGCGTTATACAGCAGCGAGGCGTTCGCGCGGCAGAACGGTATCCCGGTTTTCTCCGCGCCGGATGCGCAGCGCCACCTGCTCGTCGCGACGTGCGGGGTGAAGGGAACTTTTCCCAATCAACTGCGCTGGCATTCCCTGACCATTCCCGTGGAACAGTTCCTCCGGAAAGCGTTGCCGCAGCAGATACAGGATACAATTGATACAATTGATACAAACATACCGGAACAGCCGGCCGATCTCGATGCGATTAAAAAACAACTGCAATCAATATCAGAATAATGGCCGAGGCGCGGTATTGATTTATAATGCGCGGCTGGTGCGGGAAACTCGCATAGATTTTCCGGCGTGGGTTCTGTCATCCGGCGGCATAATCCGGGCAATGGGCACCGGAACTCGTTATCCGGCAGCGGTAATGTGCCGTATTGACGCGCGGGGATGTTTTGTCGGCCCGGGTTGTATTGATCTGCACGTGCATGGCCGGCGGACGAGGCTGTCCGCGGCGCTTCCGGCAACGGGAACCACCGCGTTTGTCCGAAGCTTTTTTACCGCGCCGGCGGCGGAGCTTGCCGAGAGGTTGCGCGCCGAGCGCAGCGCCGAAGATAACGGCGCGCGTTGTCTCGGTTTTCATCTGGAAGGCCCGTTTCTGAACGCCGCGATGGCCGGCGCTCAGCCGTCTGCGGCGATCCGCAAACCGAGCGTTAGTCTTATGCGGCGGCTGCTGGCCGAGGGCGCAGGGTTGGTGCGCATGGTTACGGTGTCCGGCGACGAACCGGCGGCGTTGCCCCTGATTCGATTCTTGCGCCGCCAGGGAATTATCGCGGCGATCGGCCATACAACCGCGAGTTTTGAGCAGGCGCGGCGCGCCATCGAATCCGGCGCCGGTCATGCGACGCATATATTTAACCGCATGCCGGCAATCAGCGCCCGTCAGCCGGGCGCCGCAGCGGCGTTCCTGAATGACCCGCGGGCCACGCTTGAGTTGATTGCCGACGGCCGGCATGTGCATCCGGCGCTGCTTGCATTGGCCGGCCGGCTGAAAGCGGCGGATACGATTATTCTGGTCAGCGACAGCGTGCGGTATGCGGATGTTCCCGGTGCGCGCGCGCGCGCCGGATTGTGGTATCTGGCGGACGGCACGATTGCCGGCAGCGGCCTTTGTCTCTTGCGCGCGGTAAAAAATATGGTACAATTCTGTAATATTCCTTTGTACCGGGCTTTGCCGATGGCCAGTCTGAACCCGGCTCGCCGCCTGGGCTGCGCGCAGCGTACCGGCAGCCTCGCCGTGGGTAAAGACGCGGATATTATCGTTTTTGACGCGCAGTACCGGGTGGAATTGACCATGGTTACGGGAAAAATCGTATACCAAAGAAAAAAGAGGTAAGTTATGTGTGGAATCGTGTGTTATATCGGAGAGCAGCAGGCCGCGCCGATTCTTATGGCCGGGCTGAAGAGTCTGGAATACCGCGGTTATGATTCAGCGGGGATCGCGCTGTTGGATAAAGGCGGCCCGGCGGTTATCAAAAAACAGGGGAAATTAGCGATTTTAGACGAGTATCTTCAAGGGGAAAAACTCGATGCTTGCGTCGGCATCGGCCATACGCGCTGGGCGACGCACGGGGTGCCGAGTACCCGCAATGCGCATCCGCATTACGGTCGGCAGCGCGATTTTTTTGTGGTGCATAACGGCATTATCGAAAACCATCAGGAATTGCGCGCGGAATTGCGCAAAGAAGGCTGTCCGTTCCATTCCGAAACCGATACGGAAGTTGTCGTGCATTTACTGGAGAAATATTATACCGGCGATTTTTTGAAAGCCGTGTTGCAAACAGTGAGCCGGCTGCGCGGGACGTTTGCGCTGGGGATGATGAGCGCATTCCATCCGGATACGCTGATCGGCGCCCGGCGGGACAGC
>JAMWCB010000138.1 GCA_023819605.1 Candidatus Omnitrophota bacterium | reverse complement strand
GTATAGATTATTAATTCTACCGTGCTATCCCCTCGCTGTCAAATAAAAAAGCTCCTCGTGGAGAGGAGCTTTGTCTCTTACCCGCCGCATATCGAAACAGTAAAGCTTTGGCTCAAACCAGAGCAGATATGCCCAGCGATCCGGCTGCCCGGTTGATCATTTATTTATTTATTTATTAATTTTTTGCTCAACCTCAGCGATAGATTTAGTAAAATTAAGGCAGAGGGCATACTTAGAAACATATAATTCCCCATTAACGTAAAAATAATAAGCTATATATAAAGTCCCGATAAAATGCACGCATCCCTGCTCAGAATCGCGCTGCACCTGAATCCTTCTTTGAATAAACAGATTATTTTCAGACATCGTCACCCCCTCCCTTCATAGTTATTAAAATTATTTATTTTTATTTATAAATATCTTTAATTTAAGTATAACATAACAAATTTTTTCTGTCAAGAAAACGCGGCTAATTGGATTTAATTAATGGGACATATTAAATTAAATTAAAAAGTGACATATTACTTTCTGATAAAAAACTTTAAATCTAACGGCTGGTTATTACGCAGTATTTTTAATTCGATCGCTTCTTTTTTTTGCAAGCGTGACAGCAAAAAAACCGATTGCGGCACGGTTTGCACGTCAAAACCATTAACCGACTTAATAACATCGTTATTTTTTAAACCAAGCTCCTCGATGAGACCTCCGTTTTTAATATTCGTGACACACAGCCCTTCAATTTCACGCGAGCGCGCGTTCGCTATTTGACGAAAAACCAATTGGTTTGCTTCTCCCGCGGCGCTCAGCACAAATTGCGACAAAAGACTGCGTGATATAAACCGTTCATTCGCGCTCACCGCCTGAAAATATGCCGGAATTTCCTGAACGTCGCTGGCGGCAACGGGAATAACCGCCTGTTCGCCGCGATAGGCCAAAACTATCCTATTTTCCGCAATCGACCTAATCCGGCACTGGTCGATTTCGTCATTTTCACGAAAAAATCCGGTACGATGGTTCGCTTTTTCCTCGATGATCGCTAAACGCGAATTTTTACTGCACAGCACCCCGATAACGCGAATGCCTTGCAGCACCGAATCCAGATACGCGCGCTCCCCGGATTCAGAGCCTAACCCGGATAGTTCACCCTTCCAACGAGAAATTTTCCCAAAATCCCGGCGCCGCATATCCGGATGTTCGACGGCCGCGGATACACACCGCCCGTCGCCGCTCTCGCGCGGCCACGCCCCCCCCTCGCTTCCAACCGTCATGCCTAACTCGGAACACGGCAAACGCGCTATCTCCGCCTGCTCAACGCGGAACACCGCCGCTTTTTGACTGCGATAAATATCCGGCAACCTGGCCAATTGAACGGCCGTTCCGAAACAAAACGTTAGGATAACTACACGCAAGAGCACCATATCATAAACCCCGGACGATTGTTAAAACTTAAACGACAGAGACAAATTATGCACGGTCTCTTCCGTGCCCGCCGCCGCATCCGGCCAGTACAGGAACGCATAATCCAAATAATAGGTGATCGGATACATACGAAAGAACTCCGCCCGCTGCAACCCGATACCGGCGCTGTAATAAACGCTTTGATCGACCGCAGAGAACAAATGATGCGCGCCGCCGCGTACGGCCAAGAATTTCGCCAGATAATACTCGCATCCTACGCGAATATCCTGACTGAAATCAGCGCTTTTGTCTTTCGTCGCACCGAGCGCGTCATATATATCGCAGGTGATCATCAAATTGTCCACCGGATACAGCGCTACGCCCGGCTTGACGTTTCTCACCATTTTATTCTCCACGCCGAAAAACTCTAAATTCGGCTCCGTAATATTTTCCACGACGATTCCTACCGACATCCAGTCGCTGACATCCCACAACAGCCCGAGATTTGCGGTGATCACGTCCTCGCTCTCGCTCGCATTTTGAATATCCAGGCCAAAACGATAAAACACCACAGAAATACCGGCCGAGATGTTTTCCGCAATTTTTTTACCCAATGAAAAACCGGCCTGATATACCTGCACTTCCGACGGCGGCGTTTCACCGCGGCTGTTCAGGAAAAACAAACCCATAACCGCCCACGGCTCACCCCGCCGATCGCCGAAATACAGCGGATGCGCCACCGCCGCGTAATCATCACTCACAAAATCATTGAGCACCGGCTGTTCCCGCTTGGTAAGCGTACCGCTATAGGTAAGCTCCGTATTTTCCAATACGGCAATACCGGCGGGATTCCAGGTGACGGCATGCACATCTTCAGCCACGCCGACATACGCGCCGCCTAAAGCCAGCGGCCGCGCGCCGCCTTCCGCCGCCGTTCCACAAGGAATTATTGCCCCGTTGACGGCCGCCCACACCGCGCCCGCTGCCAACATCCTCTTCCAATCGCTCTGGTTCATTGTCCACCTCCGGTGATCAGACGAGCGGCTGCCACCAGCGGATCAAGCATCATCCGAAAAAAATCCTTCATCGCCGCGTCATGTTCGATATACCGACAAAGCGCCGGGCTCGCCGCATAATAACCGGCGATAAAAAACCGGCCGGTTTCCAAGCGGGTCAACCAGCAATCGCGAAACCGCCGCAACACGCGCACCGCCGGCGCATGATAATCCCCATAGCAGAGCGTCGCGACAAAACAACCGCCGCCGTCATCATCGACCGCGCCGCCTAAACCGATCGCCGTTGCCGCTCTTTGACAATTGGCATTCGGCAGCATAAATCCGGCACGGTTGTCATAGAGAAACGCCGTATAAAAATACGTCATATTCGGCTGCGTTCCGGTGTGGCTGTAAAACGACGTCTGGCCGGGAACTACCGGGATATCGGCCAATAAAATACCGTCGTTGATCGTCGCCGGATACACGCCGTCGGTGCGATAACGTATCATCGTCCGCTCATACGTCAGACGGGGCGGATTTCTCCAAGTCAATACAATCCAACTTGCATCCGCCACCGACACCGGCGAAGCCGCAAAATTAAGCACCCCCGTATACGGATAGACGGCGCTGATCGCGTCGATATCATCCTGTTCCAATGTCCGCAGGGTCGTATCGCCCAAAGAACCGTACGGATACATCGTGGCGCCGACAACATTCGTATGGTCAAGGCCGAAAAAATGCCCGATTTCATGCGTGGCGATACTTTGCACATCCGCTTTGCCGGAAACACCGGTTGGTTCCGCCGACCAGGAAAAATTTGCGCCGTTAAACCCGATATCCACATCCGTCAAATATCCCTCGCGAAGCTTGCCGGTTCCGGTCAACACCGTAATTCCCAACGTATTCGCGTCAAAATACACGCTGAACTCGCCGGTAATCGTTTCCACCCAAAACAAGACGTTGAATCCGTCGTCGCGGAATTGCTTAATCCCCGGGTATGCTCCTTTATACGTCGCGGAGATATAGGTCGTCGGCACATTCGACCAAGCCGCGAACGATTCTTGTATCGCGATAATATCTTGATCATCAGGGATATCGTCAGAACCGGCGGCGTCGATATAGTATTCTACCGGAATTTTATCATCCGGCCATTTCACATTGACACCGTCACCATACGGATCCCATAAAGTGTACGCGCTCGCCGAACCTACCGCGCTTATCAATCCCCCGAGCACAACAAAGAACGACAGAATTATTCTTCTACTCACCATCATTGTGCATCCTTCTGTTCACGTGTTTTTTTGGCAGCCACGTATGCACGGATTTGGGCGGTAAACGCCGTCAGCGGCACCTGCATTTTCCGTTCGTCGACTATTGCGCCGTTTTTTTGCACTAAAACGCCGGCCGAGCGAACGACCTGCTTTTCGCCGGTTAGCTCATCGGTGATGATCGAAAATTTTCCCTGAATATTGGCCGTCAGTTTTTGCAACCCGCCGGCCGCCGCATCGTCATTGAGAAACAGTAATACCGTTTCACCTTTTTTAAAAAACGGCGCTATCGAAACAATTTTAAAATAATCACCGACTTTTCCGCCCGGAACCTTGACCGTGAGCGTTCCCGGCGCGATGTCGCCTTTCAGAACCTCGGAAACCGCAACATCCACGTTCGTAAAAATCATCGTTTTTTCTTCATTCCAGTACGCGGTAGTCTCCGCGACATCACCGACCACCACCACTTGCGCCTGCGCAGTCAGCGTTTCCGTATCTACCGCCAACATTGCCGCAACCGCCGCGCCGGCACAAACGCAGAGCGCGCATACCGCCACCGCCATACTACCGAGAATTTTTCTGCATCTGCTCATGTTCGCGTTCCTCCATAACCCGCCACCGGTATTCCGCTTCCCGCAAAGCGTTATGCATCGCATCTTCTCTATTTACCCCCAAACGCGTCGGCGCGTTTTGACTTTCGGCTTCCGTTTTTAAAATATGCGGGGTAATGAATACAATCACTTCTTTTTTCGCTTTCTTTTTCAGCTTGCTGCGAAACGCCATGCCTATCACCGGGATATCGCCCAAGATCGGTATCTTAGCGATCGTTTCCGAATCGGTATCTTTAATCAAACCGCCTAAGACAATCGTTCTGCCGTTTTTAACCACCACCGTCGTGTCCGCCTGCGTCGTATCGACGGCCAACGCGTTATTCACCTCGGCAACGCGCCGGGCGGAACTGACTTCCGGATGAATTTTTAACGTGACATAATCGTCTTCACTAATTTGCGGCGTAACCACTAATTTCACGCCCACATCGATAAACCGCGTTTCCTGCGTCTCCGTCTTTGTTTCCTTATCGGTATAAATAACCTGGTACGGCTCGGAACTGCCGACTAAAATATTCGCTTCTTTGTTGTTCGCTACGACAATGCGCGGATTGGAAAGGATATTGGAGTCGGTTTTCCCTTCCAAGGCCTGAATCGCCACGGTATATTCGTCCTTGGTCAGCGTGCCGATCTTGAATGTCCCGCCGGACGCCAATCCCAACGGCAGATTAGTCGCGATATTCACCGCATCGCTATTGCCTTCCGCTTCCTTATATTCAAAACTCAATCCCAAGCCGCGGGAATGATCCAGCGACACCTCGTAAATTTTTGCCTCAATCAGCACCTGCAAGGCGCGACGATCCCAAGTCGTAATCATCTGCTCGACTTTCGCAATCGCCTCCGGCACCGCGCGCACGACCAGCGAATTCGTCCGCTCGTCGATAAAAACTTCGCCTTCCGGTTTCGGAATCATTTCCACCAGTTTTGACTGCATTTCCGTCGCGATGCCGTAATTGAGCCTAAAAATTCTCGTCTCCAACTGCCGATCCAAGTCCGCAATCAACGCTTCTACCTGTTTAATAATTTCCTGGTTATCCGTTAAAATCACCTGATTCGACGCGGCGTTAATCTCCACCCGGCCGCGCGGCGATTTAATCGAATTCAGCACCTGGCGCATATCGTTCGCTTTAACGTTTTTCAGCGAAAACACACGGTTAACCAGCGCCACCGTCTGCTCCTGTTGCATCAAATCCTGCGGCGCATACACCTTGATAATTCCACCCTCGCGTTTATAAATAAAATTATTCGTGTCCAGAATCGCGTCCAGCGCCTCCTCCAGGGTTACTTTCTGCAATTTCGCCGTTACCCGCCCCTGGACATTACGGCTGGCCACAATATTGACCTGGGCCAAATCGCCCAGGCTATTTAATACATCCAAAATATTCAAATTCCGGGCATCTAAATCAAACACTTCTTTGGCCGCAGCGGCGTTTGTTCCCGCCACTGCCGGCGCGTCTATAGCCGCGCCGCACGAACCGCAGAACAAAAAAACACTGCCGCATATCCCGCAACCTATAAAAAACCGTCTCGTGTTCATCGCACCCGCAATTCGAAAATTTTACCGTTTTTTTCCAACAGCACCTTGTCTTTTTCCACGGACGTAACCGTAAATCCGCCGACGCGCTCGCCTCCCTGGCAATAATAGGTCTGCTCTGATGTTACCGTCCCGATAATCGCCTGCAATCCCCGCCGGCCGGCAACGATACCCTGCAGCTGAAGATCTTTAATCGGCAAACCGTCATCAACGAACGCAA
>JAMWCB010000137.1 GCA_023819605.1 Candidatus Omnitrophota bacterium | reverse complement strand
ATCCGGCAAAGTGTGAGTTCCGCAGCGCCGTCTCGGCGAGTGACCGTTGCGTCGTTAAAATTGCCCGCAGCGGACAAATATTTCCACTGCCTCCCTCCCCCAATGTCAAACATTCCTATCCTCCTGAGTCCAATTTTTATTGATTAATATATCAGAGAATTAGTGCCCGATCATCCTCCGCAACTGCGCGTATTCCACTTTGCTGTGGTGGCGCGGGTCCAGGGGAATTTCCGGCACAAAATAAATTTCATCCACCGGAATCTGCTCCTCGCCCAACACGCGCCGCATCTCCGCTCGGTACGACTCGGTTTTTTCCGCAGGCATACCGTCTTGGAGCGAAACCACCGCGCAGGCCTTCTCGCCCCGCAGCGCGTCTTCGATACCCACGAAGGCCGCCTGCCGCACAAACGGCAAACGCTTGAGCACAATCTCCGCCTGCACCGGAAAAAGATATTCACCGTTACGCACAATCGTATTGTGCACGCGGCCGACCAACCATAAACGCCCCTGCTTATCCCGGTATCCCACATCACCGGTGCGATGCCAGATCCGGCCATCCATATCGCGAATCTTCACCGCCGCGCAAGCTTCCGGATTGTTGTAATAACTTTCACACACATGCTCGCCGCTGACGACCAGCTCGCCGCAGGCACCGGCAGCGACCTCCCACGCCGTCCAGCCGGCATCCGACAGCACCACATTTCCCCGCGTTATCTTAATAAACTTATACATCAGATCCGTCGAAATATGCCCGACATTGACGCCCGGGCGCGGCGTTTCATCGCCCAGCATTTCCGCGGCGGTGATATGCGCAATCGGTTCAACTTCCGTAGAACCGTAGAGCACCGCGATTTCCGCCTGCGGCGCGATCGCCTGAAAATCCCGTACATTGTCCTTACTCACCGGCGCGCCGCCGGTCACCACGCGGCGCAGACACTCCAACCCGATACCCTGCTGCCGGCAGTACGCCGCGACCGCGATAAACAACGACGGCGACAACGTACAGCAGCTCGCCTGCCCGGCAAACAATTGATTCACCAGCACCGCCGCATCCGTCACCGCCGGCGCGGCTAAATCAATTGCCGGCAATATCGTCGTCACGCCGCCGGCCAGATTATTCAGCGAGAAAATCGGGAACACCGGCAAATCGCGGTCATGCGGCAGATAAGGAATTTCCGTATCCAGCGCGCGATGCTGCGCCGCCAGGAATCGGTGCGTGCGGTCCGCGCCTTTCGGCGCGCCGGAACTGCCGGTCGTAAACGTAATCAATGCCGTATCGCGCCGGCGCACCGGCGCAACATCCGCCGGAACCGGACTGTTTTTTAAGGCGGACAACTCCGCGGTATAGGCGGCCTGATGCGGCCCCACGACTATTTTCAGAGGAATGGCGGCCAATTCCGGCACCGCGTTGCAAAGCGCGAAGGCTTTTTCGAAACTGATCATCGCTTTCGGCGCGACCACCGCGGCGCAGGCGCCGAGATGATCTTTGCGCGCCCAGGAATCAAGAAATACCGCGATCGCTCCCAGGCGCTGCACCGCGAACATCGCCACATACAGATCAGGCGACAGCGGGATGAAAATAATCACGCGGTCGCCGTGTTGGATACCGAGGTGCCGCAATCCTGCGCTAACCGCCGCGACCGCCGCGTTTAACTGCGCGTAGGTCAGCGTTTCCTGCGCCAGAGACCGGCTGGCCGATGCCTCCGGAACGGACACCGCCGCCACCCATTGCAGCGCAATCTTATCCGGAATCCGCTGCGCGTGGTTTTCTAAAAAAGAAATGACGTTATGTTCCGGCGCACGCGCATCCGCCGCGCCGGTACTGAAATCCCCTCTTTCCACGCCGCGCTCCTTTCTCAGATGCCGCACCACCGCTGCAGCGCGTAAACCGCCGCCGCGCCTGCTGCCGCGCAAAAAAAACGGCGCCGATGCTCAGCGTTACCGGCCTGGCTGTGCCGGTGGCGGCGCCAGACACTGTCGAGCACGTATGCCGACAACGTGCCGCCGGCGACCAGCAGCATAGCCGGCTGAAACCGCCCCGGCATATAAAGAAACAACGGCACGCCGGCAATAAAAAAAACCGTCAGCAGCGGCCAGAACAATCCGGCGCTGCCCTGCAGCGCACGGCGTTCCGGCGCGTTATGAACCAGCCGCAGCAAAAACGGCAAAAAATATATCCCGATAATCGCCAATTGCGCGCTCATCGCCGTCACATACGGCAGGTACACCGACATATAATCCGGCAGTGCGTTCGCGGCAAAGAGCAGAGCCGCCGGCAAACCGCCGCTGTAGAGCAATACCTTGACCTGAAATCCGGAGACATTGGCCGCGCCTTCCGCGCGGACAAAAGCGAGGATACAGATATAGTAAAGGATTTGCGCCAGGAACAACGGCAGGAACCAGAAATAATTGCACAGGCTCAACGCCGCATAATTGAGCAGGATAATCGCGATCAGGCCGCTGGCCTTAAAAATACGCGGCCGTGTATACATGAGCACCCCGGCGGCGATCAGCATGATCAGAATCGTCCCCTGCCAGGCCACGACCTGCAGGCTTTTGGTCGTAAATTTCGCCAGCATAAAAAACGTTCCCAGCGGCACAAAAATATTATCGCTGCCGGACAACGCAATCGCTTCGAAGCCGGTAACCAGCAGCGCGATGATACCGGAAATCAACACCGATTCCGCCCGGCCGATATCCGTCAAAAGCAGCAACGGCACGTGAATACACAAAAACGTAACGAAAAAAAACGCCGTCGAGCCTTCCAGGCTCTTAAGATTTCCCTCCACATCGAATTTGATCGCCCCGTATTTGCCGCCCACCAGCGCGGCCAGCGTATCCGAAACCGCCATGACCAGAATCGCGATGCCGTAGAATACCGGCTGGTCCCGGCCCACGAGAAACAGGATATACACCGCCAGCGGAAAATACTGGCCTCCCCGGGAAACCCGCGGCACGCCATGCACCGACAAAAGAAAACCGCACCGGCGGCTGACTTCCACCAGCAGACAAAAACCCAGCGACAAGGCCAATACCGTCCACGGCGAATGGAATATCCACGGAAAAAATACGGCGATCAGGCCGCTGAGCAAATGCACGGTCTTGCGGGAAATTTCCGGAAAAGCAGGCAACACGCGGCGCACGCCTTCTCCTAAAGCCAGCACCGCCACATACGCTCCCGCGACCGCGGCCGCGCGCACGATTTCCTGCTGCACCATGCTCATACCACCTCGCCGATAATCAAATCCCGGTAAAAGAATGCCTTGTCCTGTTTAAAAAGCGTTGCGGCCTCCGCATCGCAAAAACGCAACCGCGCGCCGGCATCCGGACATTCCTTGCGCCGCGCCAGCATATTCCAGTATACCAGCCGCGCGCCCGGCTTGGCCTGCGCGATAATACGCGCCAGCTCCGCCGCGTACTGCGGCATGCTCATATATTCAAAAATATCCGAAAGATTAAATCCGTCAAAAAAAATGTGGGCATAGGCATCCAATGCTTCGCGCACCGTGCCCTGAAAAACAACCAATTTGCCGAGATTGGCGCGTATCGCCGCAAAGTGCTCCCGCCGCAGGTACAGCGGCAGGGTCTGCCGGAAATTTCCCCGCAGAATATATTCAAGATAGGGATTGGTGTCTGCCGGCAGATGCGTCAACGCGTATTCCGCGCGCGAAAAAATCCGGCGCGCCACATCGGTTTCCACATACGCGAAAAATTCCGGATCCCGCCCCAGCCTGCCCATGAGCGCGCGGCTGAAAAAAATTTTAAAGAGCAGGCGCCAGCGCCGGTTATTCCACACTGCCGCATAAAATTCCTCCTGCGCGGCCTGCCCGTTCAGCCGCAGTAACCGCTCCACCGTTGCGCGTCCGTGAATCAGCGGCAACACCCATTGCCGGAATATACCGAAATAACGCTCGAATTTACCGGCGTGAATGATCCCGGTGCGGATAATCTTCCCCTGGCTGTCCCAAAACGCCTGCGCCGATGCCGACAACTCCGGACGCAGGCGCTGATAGACCGCGCCGCGGTTATCTGCGGGCATAATTCCCAGGAACGACAGCATCTGGTCATAGCTCAAGTGCTGAAATGCCGCTTTACGGATTTCCACGCAGGCCAGCTGCGCGGGGTTGATATCCACCGCCAGCACCAATCCCGGCTCGTGGCTGAGCAGGGCCAGCGCATTGTCCCCGGCCGAGGCAATCGAACAATAGGCGCCGCCTTTTTTAACCTGCAGCGCGGACACGAGCACATCCGCGTCTTCCCAGCAATTCGCGTACCGGATACGGTCAAAACGCGCCCGCTGCTCGATAGCTGCGGGCTCAGGCGCCATGTGATTTTTTTCTTCCATAGATACGATGCGCGGCGGCAAATTGCCCGGCCGCCAATGCCCCCATAATCGATAACTCACCGGCTAAAACCGTGGCCGCGCAGATTTCCGCGAACTTTTTCGCCGTGCCGTCGCCCGTACATCCCAACAGCGCCAGGCATT
Source organism: Candidatus Omnitrophota bacterium (assembly GCA_023819605.1). Taxonomy (GTDB): domain Bacteria; phylum Omnitrophota; class Gorgyraeia; order B26-G9; family B26-G9; genus JAMWCB01. The sequence continues at coordinate 1,585 of JAMWCB010000137.1, read as the reverse complement.
CCCGCTGCGTGGGCAGGCGCGTACCGCCGCCCACCGTGCCGACGATCAGGTTCGGCAACGTCACGCACATGTACAGATGGCCGTTTTCCGTCACATCCACGCGCGTAATGCCTACCGACGCCTCTGCCACGCAGGCCGCGTCCTGACCACAGGCGATAAACAGCGCGGCTAAACCGTTGGCGTAATGGCCCTGCACGCCGATTGAGCCGCTCTGCACACCACCGACAAACGACATTTTCCAATACTCCATCATCCGTTCCGGCGTGGTATGCAAAAACTTCACAAAAATATCCCGAAAAATCGTCACCTCTGCCGAAACCTTCTTGCCGCGCACAAACAAATACGAAATTGCCGTAGCTTTTTTATCTCCCGACAGGTTGCTCTCAATAAAAAAATGCTTTGGTTTCACCGGCGACTGCGCCATGATATAGTGACAGACCGCTTCGGTCGCCAGGGTCACCATATTCTGGCCGGCCGCGTCCCCGGTGGTATATTCAAAATTAATATACACCTGGTTGCCGTCCACCGTCACCTTAAAATCCTCCAGGCTTCCATGCCGGGTGGTCGTGCGCGCCACGTCTTTAAACGCTTCAAACTGCCCCACAGCCCAGACAATAAATTGACCGGCTTCAATTAAATCATTAAACACAAAACCCGGCGCGCGGGATACGCGTTCCAACAAACACAGCACGCGCGCACCGCCGCTTAAGCTAATTATCTTTGCGCCGCGATTATATGAAGCCACCAAAGCGCCTTCGGTAGTGGCTAACGGCACATAAAAATCCCCCTGCGCATAGAGGCCGTTGATCCGCAGCGGCCCGATCACCCCGATCGGAATCTGCGCCAGGCCGATAAAGTTTTCAATATTGCCGCTAAACATCGCCGCGTCTTCGATGCGCTTGCGGCCGGACACATAATCCAGTGCCGCGCCCTGCCGCTCCACAACTGCCAGACGCGCCTGCCGCGCTTCTTCGGAAAGCACCGCCTCGCGGTGAATACTTTCCGGCAACGGCACCTCGCCGGGCAGACGAACTTTCAATTTATCGGCAAACTCCGCCGGAGATTTATTCTGCAAAATCGCCGCAATCGCGCGTTTGGAAAAATCCTGGGAAAGGGGCATTGGTTCCTCCTTGATGATGAAGCTGCAAATATTGCTACAAGCTACAAGCCGCAAGCTTCAGGCGGCAGGCTACAGGTTACTTTCTTTTCTGCAGGGAAAAGAAAGTAACTAAAGAAAACCCCGCCCCTCAAGATCAGTCTTTTTTCCGATCGGTTCGTCTGCGTGCTTCGCCTTCGCTGCGTTCGGCTCATCGCCAATTCGCAATACTGCTGCATCGGCACCCAGCCGTCCGTGGCATCAGCACTCTACCTACCCGAAGGGAAAAATATCCCTGCGCTTGAAAGGGGCAATACACCACATCCGCAGACCGTATAAATTACGATTTAAACATATTTGACAATATACGCTTTATAAATTCTTTGCCCGAAATTTTAATTTCTTTAATTGTACTATCCGTTACAAAATGATATTTACATTTAGGACAAATTGCCTTCAATCTACTTGTATTATAGGGTAACTGCAATT
>JAMWCB010000136.1 GCA_023819605.1 Candidatus Omnitrophota bacterium | reverse complement strand
GCTGGCGCGGATGCGCAAAGAGAAGCTACCGGCAACCGGCAAGAAAATCGCCGTTATCGGCGGCGGGCCGGCGGGGTTGACCGCGGCATATTACCTGGCGCAATTGGGTCACGGCGTGACGGTATACGATGCGGACGCGGAATTGGGCGGGATTCTCCGGTGGGGGATTCCGGCGTATCGTTTGCCGCGCGCGGTATTGAAGAAAGAAGTGTCGTTTATCACGAAATTAGGTGTTACGTCCGTGCTGAATACAACCATTCCGGCCGCGGGGCTGAAGAAATTAGCGGCGGCGAACGACGCCGTTATTGTGGCCTGCGGCGCGTACCGGGAGATTGATTTAAATATACCGAATGAGAAAGCGCGCGGCGTGCTGTCCGGCACGCATTTTTTACGCGATGTGGCCGCGGGAAAGAAAACCGTTGTCGGCCGGCAGGTGGTGGTTATTGGCGGCGGCAATGTTGCCATTGATGCGGCGCGGACGGCGCTGCGGCTGGGCGCGCAGGTAACCGTGGCCTACCGTCGCGCGCACGAGGATATGCCGGCCAATAAGCACGAGATTATTGACGCGCGGGCCGAAGGCATTACCTTTGTCTGTATGGCCGCTCCGCGGAGCGTTCTGGTTAACGAAGCGGGCGCGGTGCGCGGCGTCGAGTTTACCCGGATGAGCGCCGGAGAGTTCGACGTTTCCGGACGGAGAAAACCCGTGGCGACCGCGGAGACGTTCTCGGTGGATTGCGATACGGTGCTTTTGGCGATCGGGGAACGGGTGGACGCGGATTTTTTAAGGGAAGCCGGGATCAAATCGACGGAATACGGTACGGCGGCGGCGGATTTGGCCAGCCTGTGCACCAATCTGCTGAATGTGTACGTCTGCGGCGACATGGTTTCCGGCCCGAGCACCGCTGTTCTGGCTATGGCTTCCGGCAAGCAGGCGGCTTTGGCGGTCGACAAACAATTAACCGGCAGCGCGCGGCATGATCGGCTGGCGCGGAAATTTTCGTATAATCAGCAGGTGCCGTTCGACCCGCAGGGAGGCGGTAAAAAACAGATAAAAACCGTCGCGGTGCCGGCGCGGATCAAGAATTTTTTGGAGATATCCTGCGGTTTGACCAGGGAACAGGCATTGGCGGAATGTGCACGTTGCCTGCGCTGTGATGTCAAGGAAACTCAACCGAGCAAATAAACGGATAAAAGGGGTAGGTTATGGTCAATATTACGATTAATGGCCGCCAGTACACGGCCGACGAAGGCAAAACGATTTTGGACGCCTGCCGTGCGCATGGCATCCGCATTCCGACGCTCTGTTATTTGGAAGGGGTCAGCGAAGAGGCGGCTTGTTCTCTATGCGTTGTTGAAGTAACCGGCGCGCGCACGCTGGTGCGGTCCTGTGTCACAAAAGTTACCGAGGGCATGGATATTAAAACCGCGACGGAGCGGGTGCGGCAGGCGCGAACGGTTGTGCTGGAGCTGATTTTAGCCAATCATCCCAAGGATTGCCTTGCCTGCTACCGCAATCAGAATTGTGAATTGCAGAGTTTGGCCCAGGAGCTGGGGATCGACAGTATCCGGTATCCAAAAATTCGTAAACAGGATTACGATTTGGATACGAGTTCTCCCTCGATCATCCGGGACGCCAATAAATGTATTCTCTGCGGACGTTGTATTGCCACCTGTTCAAAAATTCAAACTGTCGACGCGATTCAGTTCAGCGGCCGCGGCTTGCAAAGTAAAGTTTCTACGTTTATGGACGCCGGCCTCGGCAAAGTCGCCTGTATCAATTGCGGGCAGTGCGTGCTGATTTGTCCGACCGGCGCGTTGATCGAGCGCTCGGCGATCAAAGCGGTGTGGAAGGACATTGCCGATCCGAAAAAATTCGTCGTGGTGCAGACCGCGCCGGCCATCCGTGCGGCCATCGGCGAAGAATTCGGATTGCCGGAAGGGGTGGCGGTTACCGGGAAAATGGCGGCGGCCCTGCGTAAATTAGGATTCGATAAGGTGTTCGATACGCAGTTTACCGCTGATCTGACGATTATCGAAGAAGGCAGCGAGTTTATCGATCGCGTGAAAAACGGCGGGGTATTGCCGATGATTACGTCCTGTTCTCCCGGCTGGATAAAATTCAGCGAGATATTTTTTCCGGAAATCCTCGCGCACCTGTCCACCTGCAAATCGCCGCAGCAGATGTTCGGCGCCGTGGCGAAAACATACTATGCGCAGAAAATGGGCATCGACCCGCGGGATATGGTCGTGGTTTCGATTATGCCGTGCACCGCGAAGAAATTCGAAGCGGGCAGGCCGGAGATGGACAGCGCGTTCGCTTATTGGCGGGAGAAAATGCATCTGCGCGGCGAGGAATCTTTTCCGGACGTCGATTATGTATTGACGACGCGCGAAACCGGCCGGATGATTACCGAAGCCGGGATCGATTTTGCCGCGCTGGAATCGGAAGGCTACGATGATCCTTTGGGTAAATCGACCGGGGCGGCAACCCTGTTCGGCGCGACCGGCGGGGTTATGGAGGCGGCGTTGCGTTCAGCCTATTTCTATTTGACCGGACAGGAACTGCCGTCATTGGAATTTTCCCCGATTCGCGGCTTGGCCGGCATAAAAGAGGCGACGGTGAACGTCGCCGGTATGGACGTTAAGGTTGCGGTGGCCAGCGGACTGGGCAATGCCCGCAAACTTATGGAAGATGTGCGGGATAAAAAAAGCCCCTACCATTTTATTGAAATCATGGCCTGCCCGGGCGGCTGCATCGGCGGCGGCGGCCAGCCGATTCCGACGGATACGCGTTTGCGCACGAAACGCATGGAAGCGCTCTACGCCGAGGATCAGCATCTGCCGCAACGGCGATCACATGAAAATTCCGACGTTAAAGCGCTGTATGACGATTTTTTGAAAACGCCGAACGGGCATCTGAGCCACGACCTCTTGCATACGCAGTACCGGCAGCGCGTCTATTAGCGCGCCGCGTTCGTTATTCGGCGGGAAGCGACCGCAACGTGCGGGCTGCGCCGTTTTCGGCCGTCGAGTAGGGGGGGATGTCAAAACGGTTAATCAGCCGCAGGTCTCACTGATCATTCCGGTTTATAACAGCGCCGACACTTTGCCGGAACTCTTGCGCAGTATCCGGCGTACGGCGTTAGCGGATTATGAACTGATTGTCGTCGACGATTGTTCCACGGATAACACCGCGGCGCTCATTCGGCAGGCCGGGGGGCAAACACTGATCCGGCTGCCGCAACGCAGTGGCCCCAGCCGTGCCCGAAATGTCGGCGCAAGCCGTGCCCGGGGAGATATTTTGGTTTTTGTCGATGCGGACGTGATTCTGCCGGAACAGGCTGATCTTTTAAAAGAAATGTGCGCTGTTTTACGCGATTGCGCTGAGGTAAGCGGCGTGGCAACGTTGAGCGATGTGCGGCCGGTGGTCGAAAATGCGATTGCCTATAATAATTCTATCTATCAAAAATATTATGCGGAGCGGCTTTTAGCCGGCAAAGAACGCGTGGTTGGGCGAGTGCCTTTTTTTTCCACGCGTCTGGGCGCGATACGAAAAAATATTTTTCAGGCCTCCGGCGGCTTTGACGAGAATCTCGGCTGGTACATGACCGAAGACGGCGAGTTTTGGCTGCGGTGTTGCGAGCGCGGTTATGTTCTGTGCCTGGATCGGTCGTTTGTGCATTACCACCGCTATCCGTTCACGTTCCGCAAATATATCCGCAGTTACCTGCGGGCGGCCTATTCACGTTATTTTATCGGAAAAACATATCGCACCCGGCACGACCCTTCGGTTTCTGCGGCGGAGCGCGTGCGGCGGCTGTTGGCGTTTTCGCTGTTTTGCTGGCCGTTGAGCCAATGGTGGCTGTCGCCGTCCGCGGCGGCCACGCTTGGTTTCGGCTTGCTCATCGCGCTGTATTGTTCATTCGGGAAAATGGGCGCGCTGGTCCGCGCGCATGTGCCGCGAAAATACCGGGCCGCCTGGTACGCGGTATATGTTTTTATTACGCCGTATATTATTGGCGGCTATTGCGCCGGCTTGATCGCCTATTGGCGCGGAAAACGTTTGTTGCGGCAGCCGCCGTCGGATTTGGATTTTTTTTCAGCATGAAGAAAACCTATGCGTTAGCGCGGTGTGTGATGGAAAATTTGACCGACGCGCGGCGGTTGGCGATGTGTATCGTGCACATCACCGACCAGTGCAATGCCGGTTGCGCGTACTGTTATACGACGCGGGCGCGCCGGGCGCGGGAAGAGCGGGCGGCGCTGCTGTCCACCGAGGAATACCGGTTGATCGCGCAAAAAATCGGCCGGGTTACGCAACTGGTGATCGGCGGCGGCGAACCGTTTCTGCGCGATGATATCGCGGCGATCAGAAAAAGTTTTTATCAGTTTGCCGGAGTGCGCATCGTTTCCATCGCTACGAACGGTTCGTTGGGCCGCCGCGCGCTTGAGGTGATGAATGAGCTCGTTGCGGCTTGTCCGCGGGCGGTTATTAATCTTGAAATTTCCTTGGACGCGGCCGGCGCGGAGCACGACCGGCTGCGCAATTTCCCGGGGTTGTTTGCCGTTGCCGGCGAATTGGCGCAGGCGGTCTGTGCCGGAAGGCGCCGGTTGCCGTCGGTTAATCTGGTCATCAATACGGTGATCACCAGTCAAAGCGATGAGTCGTTGCGGCGTTTACGCGAGTATCTCGGGCAGCAACTGGGAGCCGATAATTTTTTTCATAATATTCAGTTCGATCACCGGCGGGAGTGCATACCGCCGGAGGAAATCGGCCGCTACGCCCAAAAAAAACAACTGCTCTGCGCCGGAACGCGCGCCGTGAGATCCGGGATCGTGGCGCGGTGTATCCGCCAGGGGTATGTTGACGCCATCCAGCGCATTCTCATCGAACAACGCCGGAGACAGGCGCCCGTATACCGGTGCAATGCCGGCACGAAACTCTGTGTGTTGACGGCAGACGGAAGGCTCAGCCCCTGCGAACCTTTTTTATTTGAGGGAATTTTTCCGGATTTTCAGGCGGTTAATCTCCGGGAACATTTCTATGATGTGCGGGCTGGTTTTGCCGCCGCGGCGTATCGGCGGGCGCTCGGTTTTATCCGGAGCCGGAAATGCCGTCAGTGCTATTGGTCGTGCGCGGCGATCACCAGTCTGCTCTATGATCCGCGCAACTGGCCTTGTCTCATCAGTGCGCTCAGACCGAAAAAATCAAAACGAACGACGCACGAGGTACATGGTGTTGTATGCAAATGAATTGAAACGTAAACAAATCGTCATGGTGGAAGGCGAGCCGTACCAGGTCGTGGATGTGTTTATCGCTCTGCCCTCGGCGCGCGGCGCGTCGACAATGGTCCGTCTGCGGTTGCGCCATTTTTTAAACGGTTCGGTTCAAGATAAGACGTTTAAAGCGGCGGAAAAGTTTGCCGAGGCGGATGTCGACAGTATCGACGCGCATTTTCTCTATCGCGATAACGAGTTTTGTTATTTTATGGAGCAGGCGATGTACGAAACAGTGAGCATCGCGCAGGCGCTGCTCGGGGATGCGGCGATGTATCTGTCGGAAAACCTCGCCGTGAAAATATTGCGCTACCAGGGAACACCGGTGTCGTTGGAGCTGCCGACGTACGTGCTTCTGGAAGTCGCGGAAACCGAGCCGCCCGCCCAGCACGCGGGCAGCGCCGGCAGCGGCACGAAGCAGGCTACCTTGGCCAATGGGTGCACCGTAAAAGTTCCTCAATATGTTACGGCCGGCGACGTCGTGCGGGTCAATACGGAAACCGGCGAGTTTCTCGGACGCGCGTAGTCAAACAACAGGTGTGACCATCTCCCGTCGCGACCCCGGGGGATAACCCGGACGCGCCTTTTTTTCTGGACGCGGCACGTAACCAGTGTTACGATTAGTTATACGAGTAATACATTTCATACTAAGTGCGAATTTAAGCCGATGCGAGGGAATAATGGGAGGCGCCCCAAAATTTTACGGAAAGGTTCCGGTCGGAACTAAAGGCCAGATCGTTATACCGGCGGAGGCGCGAAAATCATTGGGTATAAAATCCGGGGATCAGGTGATCATTATTTCCGGCCCGCCGCATCATCAGAAGATGATCAGCCTGATGATGAGGAACTAGGTGTTGCTGAAACCTATAATGATTATATGCCAT
>JAMWCB010000135.1 GCA_023819605.1 Candidatus Omnitrophota bacterium | reverse complement strand
GAATGAAGCTCACCCGGGCGCCTGTCCCGCGTACTGTGGCGGGAAAAGCCCAGGGTTTTCAAAGATGCGGGGATAAATCATGCGCTATGAACATATCACGGCCGGCAAAAAAAATCAACCGCCCGCGCTTTCCGGCGGCATCAGCGTGCTGGTGCCGGCGTATAATGAAGCGGCCAGTGTTGCCGACACAATCCGCAGTCTGCACAACCAGACGATTCCGATCGATGAAATCATCGTCATCGATGATTTTTCTTCCGACGGCACCGGCGATGTGGCGCGCGCGTTGGGCGTTACGGTCGTCGTGCCGCCGCGGAACACCGGCTCCAAAGCCGGCGCGCAGAATTTCGGACTGCAATTTGTCGCCACGGAATTGACCATGGCTATCGACGCGGATACGACCTTAGCGCCGGACGCCATCGAAAAATTGCTGCCGGCATTCGCCGATCCGCGTGTTGCCGCGGCTTGCGGATTCGTCCTGCCCCGCCACGTGCGCACACTCTGGGAACGCGGCCGCTACGTCGAATATCTTTTTGCGTTCAGTTTTTACAAACCGATTCAGGACTTTTACACTAAACCGCTCATTTCTTCCGGCTGCTTTTCCCTTTACCGGACCGCGGTGCTGAAGAAAAACGGCGGCTGGGCCATGCGCACCCCGGCCGAAGATATGGATTTGACCTGGACGTATTATCAACAAGGGTACCGCGTGCGCTTTCTTCCCACGGCAGTCAGTTATCCGATCGAGCCGCATAATTTTGAATTTATGCGCAAACAGTTAAAACGTTGGTCGCACGGCTTTATCCAAAATGTGCTCCTGCATTGGCATGGCATCCGGAATATTCCCTATTTAAATTATACGGTTACGGTCGCGCTCTGGGATGCGGGGATCGCCTCGCTGGCATACTTAATTCTGCTGCCGCTGCTCGCGCTTATTTTTCGCAATCCCCTTTTCTTATTAGGCTACGTCATCGACATTCCGGCGGTTATCGTGCCGACGCTCGGCATAGCGATTAAACGCCGCGAAGTATGCCGGCTGCTGCTCAGTTTGCCGGCGTTTTTTGTTGTACGCGCCGTAAACGGCCTTTTTATGCTCGAAGCATTATGGACTGAACTTATATTAAAACGTCGTTTCGACGTCTATGAGAAAGGACATTAACGTATGACCGCAGGCCTTCCCGGAATCGGAATCGGTGGAATTTTTTATTTATTGTGCGCGTTTCTCATGCCGCTCATCGCCCTGGCAAAAACATTGGCCGGACGCGGCACGCGCGCGATGTGGCGCGCAGCCGGCGCGCAATTTTGCCACGCTTCCGGCATTATGGCCGGCTTTTGGATCACCGGAAAAATCCTGGCCTGCGGCCTGCATGCCGCCGCGGACCGGAGCATCATTTCCGCATTCGGCCGGGCGCCGGATAATCTCTTCCAAATCAAACCGCTGTATATATCACTCGGCGTTCTGGTCTGCGTATTTGCCACATTACAAATCAGTAATTTTTTCTTTGACCGCGCGCTCCGGAAACACCGACATCCTCCGGCGCGCGGCGCGCGCCGCGGCAGCCGCGCCGCAGTAGCGCACGGGATCCCGGCGCCGCGGACGCAACAAACCGCGTTTCTGCTGCCCCTGAACACCCAAAGCTGATTCCGGCACGGTCAATCAACGGCCGGAATCTCCACCTCCGTATCCATGCCGCTTGCCGCCGGCAGGCGCGGCCGGAGGTTTTCCAACGCCCGGACCACGCTGCCGGCGACGATCAGATCGCGGAGCCATTTCCGATTTGCCGGCACGATGTGCCACGGCGACCAGACGGTATTTGTCTTAGTCAAGGCTGCTGCATACGCCGTTTGATACTGCAGCCAGAACTTCCGCTCTTCAATATCCTCGTGGCGAAATTTCCATTGTTTGCGCGGATTATCCCGCCGCTCTTCCAAACGTTTTTTCTGCTCGGACGCGCTGATCTGCAAAAAAAATTTGAGTATCGTCGTCCCTTCCGCACAGAGCATCCGCTCAAAATCGTTGATCTGTTCATACCGCCGCTTCCAAATCTGCGGCGTCACGTATTCGCGCACACGCACCACCAGCACGTCTTCGTAATGGCTGCGATTGAACACCACGAATTCGCCCTTACCCGGCGCCTGCGCGTGGACACGCCATAAATAATCATGATCTAATTCCGTCAACGTCGGCGCCCGGAAATTAATCGCGCGCACTCCCAAGGGGTTCAGGCTGCCGAAGACATGGCGAATAACACTATCTTTACCGGCAGTATCCATCGCCTGCAACACAATTAAAATTTTATGCTTATGTTCGGCGTAAATGATTTCCTGCAATTTCGCCAATTTCCGGCACAAAAGTCCCAGCGCCTGCGGCGCCGCATCCTTATCGATATATTTCAGGCACGCCTCGCCGTCCGGGTCACGCTGCCGCAACGCAACGCGCTGTCCGGCGCGGACGCGGACAAGCGCCAACAAATCATCTAATTTTTTCATCGACATACGCACAGCTCCTCTCGTCTAAACAAGCTATCGCTTATTGTACCATTGACGACCGGCCGAGGCAACCGCTCCGGAACGCATACGCATATCCCGCATAGCTCGCCAGGATAGCGAGCCACCCGCCGGCAGGCCGGCTGAAGTTCAAACGAGCGTAGAGCAGCAACCCGGGGCAGGCTGTGTGCAAGTCCGCCACAATCGAAAAAAAAACGACGCCGGAGGATCGCACTGCATCCCTCCGGCGTTCGCGCGATCTGTACCAATGGATCAATGCGCCGTTACGGCCGGCTTCTTCCCCATTTCCGGTTTTTTTTGCTCATGGCGTACTGATTCCTTATTTGCTTTTTGCTGCGCCGAATGCGCCACGTCGCTGATTTTAAATTGCCGCACCAGCTTCTGGAGCATTTCCGCCTGCGCCGACATTTGCTCTGAGGCGGCAGCAAGCTGCTCCGATGCCGAAGCGTTTGATTCGGTTATCGAAGTATTTTGCTCCATCGTGGCGGCCTGTTCTTCGGTAGACTGGGAAATCGATTGCAACTGAACCGCGACCTTCTGAATCTCCGCGATAATCCCGCGGATATCCGCATCAGCGGCATGCGATAATTTCGTTCCCGTGCCGACCTGATTGGAACTCTCTTTAATCAAATCGGAAATTTCCTTAGCGGAAACCGCGCTGCGCTCGGCAAGTTTGCGCACTTCATCGGCGACGACCGCAAACCCCTTGCCCTGTTCTCCGGCCCGCGCCGCTTCGATCGCGGCATTCAACGCCAGCAAATTCGTTTGGTCGGCGATATCAATGATGATCGCCACTGCCTCGGCAATCTTCATCGAGCCGGCTTCAATCGCTCCCATCGCGGTCAACATATTTCCCATTCCCGATCCCATGCTCTGGGCTTTTTGGGCAGTGGTTTGCGCGATACTATTGGCGGTCGTCGCGTTCGTTGAATTCGATTGGACGGAACTGGAAAGTTCCTCAAAACTGGTCGCCTGCTGCTGCGCGCCGTTGGATATCTGTTGTGAAGAATTCGAAATTTCGCCGGAAACATTGACCAGATTTCCGACCGCTTCCGAAACCTGCGCGATCGTCTTCTCGATTTTTTGCACAAACAGATTAAACCACTTCGCCATTTGCCCGGTCTCGTCATTTGCCGGAACAATCAGGCGTTTCGTCAAATCGCCCTCGCCTTCGGCGATATCCTTAAGCATATCCGTAACCTGTTTGATCGGGGCGACGACAAGGCGCAAGAGCAAGCCAATCACCAGGCAGGAAAACATAAAACTTACACAGAGTACAAACAACACGGTCTGGCGCATCTGTTGCTGAGTTTTTCCGGCATACCCCTGCAAGCCGTTTAAAGCTTCCGAAAAAATATCTAATAATTTTTCTAATATCCCCGCCGTCTGCGTGCGCAAAATTTCCGCGGCCGCGGCGCTGGTCTGCTCGTTGCGCTTTTCCAGGTCTATCGCTTTCGTAAATAATTCCGCGACCTTATCAAGATGTAGCGCGGTTTGCGTATTAAAAATAACCGCCCGCTGCGATACATCCGCTTCCTTATTCAGCGCAATCACGCTCGCGTGCAACTGGTCATGATGCTGGCGGATTTCATTCATGATCGCGGCAAACTCCTGCCATTCTTTCGTAATTGATACACATTCCTCGCCGGCAAGCCATTTGCCGAATCCGCATTTCGCCGGGTCGGTTTCCGCTTCCACCGCTTTCGTATTAATCAATGCCGCCGCTACTTTCAGTGCCCAACGGCGATGATCGTCCAAACGCGCGTACATCGTTTCTATCAACCCCGGCCGGCGTTTGCGCCACAAACTCCCGATTTCAACTGCCGACTGATGTAATTGTTTATGCGGTTCTTCAATTGCCAACAGCGATTTTTGCACGGCCTCCGGCAATGTCTTAAATTCATGCGAGGCGGTAAAATCATAATACCATTTGCCCAACCCGCACTTATGCGGATCGGTTTCAACATCAAGTTTATCTTTATTATCCAAGAATACATCCTTCAGCTTCCCCACCCATTTAAAATGGTCGACTTCCTTGGCAATCATAAATTGGGCCATTTCCGATGCTTTGGCAAATTGTATGCTTTTGACAATAGAAACAATTCCTAAAAAAGTCATCAGCGCCAAAACGATCCCAAACCCTAATGCTAATTTAATTTTAATCGAATAATCAATAAGCCGCACATTCCCTCCTTCGTAATAAAAAGTCCCCCAGCAGCAGCCCCTGCCGCAATCCCCGGATTAATACCCCTCCCCTGGATATTAATCACTATTTATTTTATCGACATTACGTTTAATAACTTTAGTTTTTTTTAACATTATTCAGACAAAGCATTTAATGATAGAAAATACGCTTCCGCTGATGAAATATCGAACTGCGTCCGTATCCGAGTCACCAAGATTGCGCGAGAACCTGCGTTGCCGAAAGTTGTATCTTTATATTTTTCTATGGATTGTGTATACTGGCCATCCATACATCCCGAAACCACGGCGCGCAGATGAAGAACCGGCGATCCCCGTTCTTAGCCGGCTAATCCTACGGACAGAATTATTCCGCGGTCTGATTCTCTTGATTCCGGCGATACCATTGGACATACGCGCTGATTTCCGGCTGCGCCGGCGTGACGGCTAACGAACGTTCCCAATACGGGATTGCCCGCGCGGTATCGCCCTGCCCGCCGTAAATCCCGCCTAAGCTGTTTAACGCAACGACGTGGCGCGGCGCATGGCACAAAATATGCTCGTAATGCTCGATCGCTTCCGCGGTATTGCCCTGGCTGTATAAAATGTTCGCCAAATTTTGCAGCGCGGTCAAATCGCACGGCGCGCGGGACAGCGCCTGACGATAGGCCGCGACAGCTTCGGCATTTCTGCCCCGTTCCGCGTACTCGATCGCGAGGTTATTATACAATTTCACGTTTTCCGGCTCGTAACGCAGGGCGTGGCGATAAAAACGCAGCGGCTGCGTGTATTCGATATTCCGCGCCGCCGTCAACAGCCCCCACATCACGCACAACCCGGCAAAAAAAATCGCCGCAACGCGACGATACCGTTGCGGTGCGGCATCCCGGCATTCCTGGATCAGCACCGCCGCGGCCGCGAACAACCCCAGCGCCGGCACCTGCAGCCAATTTTCGGCGATCAGGGCATTGAGCGGCAACACAATATTGGATACCGGCAGATACCAGAGCATATACCAGCCGATTCCGTAAAAGAACATGTCCCGTTTTTTGCGCCGCAGCCAGAGCAGCGCACCGAACGCAGCAAAAATGAACACTGCCGCCAGGAACGCCGGATCGGCCGCCGATTGCACCAGCGGCATAGTCCGCTCCAGCCGCAAATCATAGGGGAGTAAAAAAATACGCAGATACTCCGCAAAAGATGCCGCGCCGGTGAGCATTCGCTCGACGGCCGGCAAACGCGCGCCGGCTACGGTGCGCATGCGAAATAAATCCGGAATCGCGCACAGGCGCGCGCCGATATACAAAAGCACGGCACCTATCCAGCCGGCGAGCAACGCCGCAGCCATCCGCTTTTTTTGCGCGGTGTCAAATCGCGCTCGCTCCAAGACCAGAACAATAAGCAACACCGCCGGCGCAACCGCCGTTGTTTCTTTGGAAAACACCGCCGCAGTTAGGCACAGCGCCGATCCGCCGGCCCAACGGAAGCGGCAATATTGAAATGCCCGTACCGCACACACAACCGCGGCCAACAGAAAAAAAACCTGCAAGGCGTCCGCTCTGCCGGAAAGATAGGTTACGCCGGAAGTA
>JAMWCB010000011.1 GCA_023819605.1 Candidatus Omnitrophota bacterium | reverse complement strand
CGGGGTTGAAAGCGGAATTGCGGGATTCCGCTCAGATACCCCGGGCTTTAGCCCGGGGGAGCTTCATTTTGGGGATGATTTGAGTATGCGTATTGTTGCAGCGGTGGTGTTGAGCCTATTTTTAGCGATAGAATGTTGCCAGAGCGCTCCCGGTGCTGATCTGCAGCAACGTAGCCGGGTTACCCGCAACGAGCACCTTGCGCCGCGGATATATATCCACACCGCGACGTTTCTCGACATAGTAGCCTGCGTGCAGCGCCTCCCTACGATGAGCCCGGCCAACAAAAGCATAACGACTGTTCAATCAGGCGCGATTGGCCGGAATCAGCCGGGGCCGCCTGCCGGGAAAACGCGGCGTTTGTTTTTTACCCGCGCGGACCTGCAGCGCGGTTTGCAAGGCGCGGCGCGCTATTTTGCGTTTTCCGCCGCCGGCGCCGGCTTGCTCACCGTGGGTGTGCCGTTCGTGTTCACCGCCGCGTGGAGTATCGGCGGCGGTATTTTGGCGGTGGTGAGTATCCTGCATCCGGAATCGCGCTGGCCGCGCGCTCTATCCGCCGTGTTGACGAACGTTTTCTTCCTGAGCGGATTGGGGTCTTTGTTCGTGGCGGTATTTATGTTGCAGCTGCCGTTCGTGTGGCCGCTGTTGTCTGCGGGCTGGTTGGTTACCTCCGTCGGAGCGGCGCTGCTGTTTGCCGCGCATGCCGGAGCGTCCGCGCTTTCCCGCGCTGAAACGAGGTGGGTGCGCCGGGGAGCCTGGCTATTGCCGGTGTTGGCCGGTATCGGCATATGGATCGGCATACATCCGAATGTATCTATCTCCCAGGAACAAAACTTGTTACGACAGGCCGAAGATAAGTTGCGCACGGCGATTGACTCGTTTACGCAGGACGAGCAAAATTTGACAGAGCAGTTACCGCGGTTTCAAGAGCGCTCGGAGCAGTTGCAGCAGCAGATTAATACGCTGCGTATGGAGAGTGTCAGCACGCAGGAGCAGATATCGGCAATCGATCGGCAAATAGAGGCATTGGCAGTACAAACACCTGAGCCTGACGCGGATGTGCGGGGTCCAGTTCCGGCTCCGTCGGAGGATACCGCGACGCTTCCGCAGGAAACGGAGTTGATGCGCCGGCAGCAGAAAATGTCGGCAGAGGCGCACCGGACGATCGCAGATTTCGTGGAACGTTTCAAAACGGACGCGTCCGCGCCCAAGGCGGAAAGCCCGTTTGCGGTCGGGTTAAGTGGCCGCGGCGCCGTGATTATCCGCGGCGATATCACCGAGGCGCAGGCAGTACAGGAAATATGGCACGCGTTCGATGAAAAGCCGGGTAATATTAACGCGGCCCTGCAATTGATGGCAGGCACGAAAAATTCTTTGACGCGGGAAGTCTATTCGAATGATCTTGTGGAAAAATTGACGAAAGTCGATTGGCCGGCGGTATTTGCCGAGGGTAAATTTACGCGCCAGGTACGCTACGCGCTCTTGGCCTATCAAAATTATTTTCAGGAAGCGGTGCGCGCCGACGGTTATTTTTTAGCGGTGGCGGATGTGGTCAGGGTGGACGGTTGGTTTGGCGTGCGCACGCAGGCGGCGCCGACAATTCTCGATATGATTAAGATCGTGAAGGCAGGGGAAGCCCTGGTGCAGATACAGGAAGATGTTTCAAGCCTAACCGCGGAAACGGCTCAGCCGGCGGCGTCGGCAGTACAGGCCGAAGCCGCATCCGAATCTGCGCGGGCGTTTGCCGAACGAATTGCCGCAGAGCGGGAGCAATTATCCATCCGGCGTGAGCATTTTACCCGGGCGCTCGCGGAACAGAACGCACGCATGGAGAATTTTCAGCGGCAGCAGGCAGCGGCGATTGAGGAATATCGGCGAGTAGAGCAGGTGCTTATCCCTGCCGCTGCTGATCGGCGAGTCGCTGCTGAATCGGAATTGGAACTCCGCGCGGCTATGCGTTCAATGAACCTGATTACCCATATTCCGGCAATTGCCGCAAGCGCGACGGCGATAGTTCTTGGATTGTTTCTTGAATTATTTTTCGGAAAACAGAATAAATGGGCACATCCGCGCGAAAACGGTGATGCGCCGGCCATAGCTGTGCCGGATTCGAAAGCCGCTGATGAAAGAGTGGTCGACTTATCCGAAGAACCCTATTACGATAGTAGGGAAATCGTGGACAATCTGCGAAAAGCGGCGGTCAGCCCGCTGGGCAAGACTTCCTCGCTGTTTGCGTTTTTGCAGCGATTGCTCGAGGCGGCTGATCCGGAGACGGCCGCGGTTGCGCTGCAAGCCGGCGTGCTGTTGGCGAAAGGCAACGGCGTCGATCCGGAAAATTTTTCGGCAGATTTGAAGAAAGCGTTGAACGAGGCTTACGTTGTGATTGGCATGGCCGCTGAAAAGAAGCCGGACCCGGAAAAATTTTTATTGGACGTGATGAACCGTGCCCGGAAATTGGTTCATCGCGCTGCCGCTGGGAACATTCCGGCAGACGATGTGCATCTGCGCAGTTCGGCGCGCCGCGATGCAGGATTTGCTGGGGATGGTTTACGGAAGGACAAACAGGAATTATTAAAAATTATTGTTCAGATGCGTGGAATCGTAGATACGGCGGTGTTGAAAAGAATGCCGGTGGAGGATGATTATCGTTTCAATGCAGAATTAAACGCGTGTGAGCAACAGGTGGCAGCAGCAGCGGATATCGTTTCTCTGGCCGCGGCTCTTTTACGGGCGGAACGGGTTATGTTTACGCAAGATATCGTCGGACAGGTAGTTGCCCAGTATGATTCTGAAGGCGCCGCGCGAATAAAGGAAATGGTCGAGCAATATCTGAACGAAATTTTTCAGAACGGGGCAGTGGATCAGATCGAAGACGGTTTTTTTGCTGAGGTTAGAGCGGCGGCGGAGATTATTCCACTGTATGACGTTGTTGATGACGCTTTGTTTGAAAGAAGTATTTGACTTGGGGTCAGCCCTTGAAATGTGAATTAACCATTATTTTTCTGCCGAATAGGGAGATTTATTAGTCGGATTTTTTGTTATTTCAAATTTCAAGGGCTGACCCCATTTCGTATTCTGCTTTCGTAGCCGAGGGAGCGCCACAGGGACAGGAGGTTGCGGCCGCGCAGCAGCGGATCTCGGAATTAACACAGGATATTTCAGTTTATGAGCAGTCCCTGGCTGAATTGAAAAATGAAATTACTGAATTGAGTAATCAAATAAACTTGAATTCCGCGATGATCAAAGGAGTTAATGAAGCGATTTTGTATCTCGAGCTGAATAAATTGAAGAATTTTTTTGAAGATTTCGCGGCTGTTTTAGCGGCGGCATTACTGGTTTGGTTGGGCGAAAGGTTCTTTGGCCGCGTGACGGCGCTGTCGCGTCCGGATAAGTGCGGCGAGTCGCTGAATTTGGGAACTGCGGCGGATATTAAACAGGCAGCGGAAGAGCAGGTATTTGCTGCCGTAGCGGATGTTCTTTCGGTGAAAGCTGAAAATTTAGAGCAAGGGCAGCAAGAGGCTTTGGTGCAGCGACTGGAGGCATTGAAGTCTCTGCGGGATCAGATTGCGCAGAGTGATCATATGCAGGAGATCGCGGCAGCGGCAAAAGCCGCGGCGATGCTGGTGGTTGATGATCAGGGCGCATTAGCGGCTGAGCTTGATTTTTTAAAGCGGAGCGACGTTTCGGTCAATGACGATGCGCTTTCAAAAATAGCGCTGGCGGCGAAAACGATTGTCTCGTTGGCTGCGCGCGCAGCGGTGACTGAGGCTGTTGCGTCGGTGCAGGATAATTTAGACCGTGCACAAAATTTAGTAGGCGAGTACATCCTTAATGAGAGAAAAGTTGAAGAGTCGGTCATAGTTAAAGACGTTAATGATACCGTGGTTGCATCGCTCAAAGATCATTTCGGCAATTATACCGTGCGAATGACTTCTTTACCGCCTCAAAAGAGCACGTCTGTGAAGCCCGATAGTCTTTTAGGAAAATTTATTTTTTGGAATGAGGGCATGCGTTTTTTTGTGCCTTTGCAAAACATCGAGACAGGCGTTCGCGGGATTGTTATTCAGTCATCAGACGATCAAGGGAATTTTTCCTGTACCGTAGAAGAGCGTACTTTTAGCGATACGGTGAAGCATCTACATTCTTTTACATTGGAGCCAAATCAGGATGCGATAAAAGCGGTTGAGCAGCAGATTAACGAAAAAGCACGGCAAATGCTTCCTGTCTTTGACAATGCCGGCGCGGCGCGGGCTGCAGAGAACGCTGCGTCGCCGGTGGAGTCGGGGGCGGCTACATCAAAACCTGGTGCTACCCAAAGTAGAGACGACACGTTGGAGGAATTAGACGAGACGATTGATTCTGCTTTTGCGAATATGCGCAAAGCTATACAAGAGAATAGTGATAAAGGAAGTATTGTGGAAAATGACGCGGCTATCGCTGTGCAGACGCTTAATTTGGCCGGACGTTTATTAACGCGGCGCCTGCGCGAAGATATACAAGCCGACGAAAATTTGACGATTGCCTTAAATGTTGCGTTTCAGGTGACGACAATCATCTTTTCCAAGGTATTAAATTCAAACGATATATCGGGCGCTGAAGAGTTACAAACTATGATCAAGAATGCGTTGCTGCCTTTTCAGCAAATGTTTACTAAAAAAGAAATTGAAGTAATCGACAGTCGTATGCCCAACTTGAATCTGAAGTTACAGCAGAAGTTAAATAATCAGTTCGCTTGGGGTGAGCGGATGACAAGTGCAGAGTGGCAGCTGAGCGCACGCGCGGAATTGGATATATTCGCTCCCTTGGAAGCGTTGCTGGATGAGGTGGCAGCTTCGACGCGCGCGAAGGATACGTCGATTAAGGCGGAATTAGCGCAGATACGGCAGGTGGTGGGGAAATTACTGCAACAGGTGCGCGATGCGGAAAAAAAAGAAGACGTTGCGATTGCAGCGCAGGCAGCGTTTATTGCCATTGCTTCGGCTCAAAAAATAAAAATAATGAATGGTTCTAATATGAACAATAGTGTTGATCAACGGTTTACGGAGGCGAAAGCGCAGGTGGAGGAGTTAGTGTCCGGGGTAGCAGAATATCTTGCCACTGAGCAAGTTTTGGCGGCAAAAAATAGATTTGACGATCATGTTCAAAAGCTCAGAGAACAGGACGATGACGATGTGCGTGCAGGCATAACCGACGTCCTCAAAAATTTCCATCGGGATATAGATTTTAAGGTCATTGACGCCCCGATTACGGGAGAATTGAAGGCTGGTGATGTTATCGTCATGGATGAATTATTCGGGATAGTTCTTAAGGTGGAGAATCAGTCGGTCACAATGCTGAGTCTTGCCAATAGGAAGGTTGAGTGGGCAGGGGTACAACTATTGTCTGATCCTCTTGATAAGGTTCAAAATTCGGCACAGAGAGCTCAGATGACTTTCGAACCTTCCGGGGAGCGCCAGATGTTTCATAGGGGAAAAATTCAACAGTCAGCCAAGATTCTTTTACAGAATATGATGCAAGAAAATACGTCCGAGTCTTTGGCGAGGGAAGAGAGCGTGGGCACTGGCACTGAGGAAAATCTGACGCAAGAGATTGAGGGAAAAGCGCGGGAAATGGCGCGGGATGAAGTATTCAGGCTTTATAATGATTATTTGGATGCTTTCAGCAGTAACAAGGTCGAGGATATAAAAAAGATAGTAAATGCGATTGGTGATGATTTTCTTTTCGAGGAGGATAATGAGTCGGAGATTTCCTCTTCCTCCATTCATCCAAAAAGTTTTATTGGAAAGATAGTTTTTTATAAAGGATTATATTATGCAATTGTTAGTTTCGATAGCGAATCTGCGCAGTTAGCAGCCCAAACTATTGGCTACTCAAATGGAAAATTAGTGATAGCTATTGCTGAGGGAGAGAATATCCCGTTAGACGCTTTGCTCAAAACCGGAAAAATTGCGAAGCATACCATAACTCCGTCTGATATCCGTATCGAAAAACATGTCAATGCGTTGCAGCATATGATGCAAGAGAATCAGGGGAGCACCGTCAGGGCATCGGCTGAGCCGCTGGCGGCGCATGAGAGTGCTGGCTCTGCTGAGGCAAGTGAAAAAATAACGCTGGAAGAAATCAAATATATTTTTAATATTTTGAGGGATGTTCAATTAGAACAGTTGATAGACTCGGCAATATAGTAGTAGATTCGTTTTAAAAGTGGCGATCCTGCCGTGCTTTTTCCGCGCGGCAGGTTTTTTTTGTCCGTATGACCGTTTCCACAATGCGGGATTGTGGAAACGGTCACGCTCTTGTTCTTTGCGTCCTTCGTCCTTCGGTCTTTTTACCCAGCTGTGGCTGAAAAAATATCGGGCGCCTACCCTTGCGAATGGGCAAATATGTGATAAACTTGCAAAAACTTATTGTTTTCTTTGATTTTATATCTCAGACGAATGAGGGGAGATTAGCATGCGAAGATTTTTAAGAGCGATTGCGGCAGTGGTGGCGGGCGTGTTTCTGGCTACGGATGTTGGCGGAACGTTTTCCGGCGCTGCACCGGCGGTATCGGCGGCGACGAGCTATCTGGCGCCGCAGGTCAATATGAATAGCGAAAATTTTCTCGCGGCAGTGCGGGTGATGAGCGAACAAACAGCGCCGGCGGTTACTTTCGCTGCTCCGGCAGACGCACCGGTGTCAACTGAACAGGGGCGATCAGGTTTTATGGGCTGGATGCAAGTATTGAAGCAGCGTGTCCAGGAATTTTTACCGTTATGGGACAGATCTGCGAACACGGTAGCGGAACAGGATAGCGGGCCAGTGGATATTTCTGAACGCATGGAACCGCTAGCGAAATTTAAATTGCAGGTGCAGACAGCAGTTTTCGATAGAGTCGAGAAGGTACTGGCAGCCGCAGAAAAGGTGCTGCCGCAGGAAAAATTACTTGAAGTGGCGATCCGCCGCTGGGCATTAGATGAATTGCGCGCGCAGGTTGAAGGCAGCGCCATGTTCCAGGAAATCGCGGCAGCAGCGCGCACGGCAGTGATGCTGATTTCTAATAATGGCATGGGGGTTGTCTGGAGTTCCATGGCAGGAAGCTATGACACGCGGTCGGCAATAACTGATCAGGCGGCAGAAGCGAACGCAGCAGCGAAACAGGTTTTGAGTATGGCGGATTCAGTTCCGGTGTTGATCGTTGAGCATGCAGTGGCGAATCTGCGCACAATCAATATGGATACGGAGAATAACAGCCTTTGGCATATTCAGGCGCTGGAGGCGATTGCGCCAATGATCACGGTATTGAATGAACAGCAGGATTTCTATGGAATGCATATTAGTAACGGATCTTTGGGACGGAATGTACTATATCGGTTTTTGTCAATCCCTTCTTCGATTGCGTCCCCGGAGGATTTTTTTATTCCGATGCGAATAATCAATGATGGCGATTATCAGGGGGTAATAATTGCCCGCGACCGTACTACAAAGCAGTTTCGGGTGATCGCGGACGTTTCGGTTGTCGGAAAACATGCTGTTGAAACTGAAGCTCGTTCAGTACACATTGTTGTCGATCGCAGTCAATTCCACCACTTTCAAACGCAGGTTGAAAGCGAAGCAAAAAAGCGTTATGACAGTTTGATTGCCGATCCGGCAGCGTTGGATTCTCCGCTGGTGGTACAAGTTTTGCGAGATACTGCCGGCGCGGCGGCGTTGCTGTTGATAAAAAATCATTTTGTTGATTTGAGAAATCTAGTAGATTCAGAGATTGCAAAATATAAATTAGAGTCTGTTGCAGCGGTAATCGTGCGGCAGCTGCGCGAGGATATTGTGCAGGCACGCAGCCATGACGATATCGCCGTGGCCGTATATACGGCGGGTAATGCGTTTAAAGCGGTATTAACGTATCTGGAAGAAAGTAAGCAGATAAACAATGATAAGCAATTGGTGAAAGATTTCAATACCGCATGGCATGCGGTATTGAAGATGGTTTCTGGGTCGCCTCAATTGTTTGTGCAGAGTTTCGCGCCGGCGCAAAAGTATGTGGCGGCGTTTACCGACGAAACCGAGTGGTTAAAGGTACGGGCCGAGGTGGAAGTGTTCGCGCGTCTGGAAGCGGTTTTGATTTCGGCGGCGAGTACCTACGGAAACGACTCGGAGCTTATTACCGGTAAACGGGAGTTGTTGAGCGGCCTGTTGGCGGAATTGCGCAGCGCGACGGATGTGCAAGAAGTGGGCATTATCGTGGCGACCGCGTATCGATTATTTGCAGATAAACTCGATGAGCGCGTGCAATCCGTATTCGCAAAAGATCGGAAAAATTTTGAAAATGTGCAGGGCGCGGAACAATTAATCCTGGAAGCGGCGGCGCAATATATTGCCGCGAAGCGGGCAGACGAGATGCCCATTGCAATCAAAAGATTGGCTGAAAGTGTTCGCTTGGTGAGCAAAGAGGACAAGAAAATAGAGGATGAGATTCATCGCGAATTGACGATGCTGAAACCGTTCGTGCAGCTAACAACATCAGCGGATGATCCTTTGGATGTTTTGACGAATGATTTGATCGGTACTATTGTTGTGGACGACCAGAGTCACTATGATTTAGTGGTAAATATTGATCAGGGTGAGAATTCTATTGATGTTTTGCGAATAGATAATTGGGTGTCTCCGAAAAGGCCGTTTTGGGTAGGAATGGTTGTTTCTAAGCAATTAGACAATAATTCGCGTATATGGCGGGTCAACTTTTCGTTGGATAAAAGTGCGGCGTGGGATGTAATTTCTTCGATGAGAAGCGATGCTCGAGTCAAATATAATAATCTTAAAGAGCGCAAGCGTGAGGATACACGTGTGCAGTCGACCGTTGTCGCGCAGTCAAGTTCGGCAGAGAATGTAAAAAGTGAGGCACAACAGATATTGGCGCGACTGGCGGCTATGAGCGACAAAAAAGATGTATTAGAAGGTTTGCGTGCGAAAATAGACGGGGTTTATGATCCGGTGGACATTATGGCTCTTGCGGAGGCAGGTAGACGTGTCGCTCAGAGTAATGTGTCTTCTCTAAATTTGGGAGAATTTTTGGATATCGAAAGAAGGCTGCATGCGTTAATAATACAGGTTGCGGGCATCATTGCGCGGGAACGGATCGAGCGTATGCCGTCCGCGCTGGAAACTTTGGCGTATGCCGTGCAGAAAGGCAACGAAGCGGACGAACGCAGCGCGCGCACTATGTTGCAGCAATTTGCCGTGAGCAGTAAATGGGAATCCGGTGATGTCCTTACTGCCGGGCAGTGGAATAAGACTTTGATCGGGAAAATAATATATGATGAGGTGCATTATCTGGTGATAGATTTCGATGATGGTAAAGCGCTGCTGTTGTCGATGAGTCTCGACGTCCTGGGATATTTGTACATCGCTTCGTCCAGTACGGTGCAGAAGGTCGGTTATGATCACCTGCGCAAAGCGCAGTTAGTGAATATCACGCAGCATGGTAATGCGGTAAACGCGCTTTCGGTACGGATTTTCGAGAAAGCCGGACTTCACTATAATGGGATTGAGCTTTTAAATCAGATCGCGGCCGGGGCGCAGGCTGCGCGAATAAAAATGGAGAGATTTGCGCTGGAGGCGATTAACCAGGCGATTTAAAATCGGTTTGTAGTGTGATAAAAAGCAAAAAACCTGCTGTGCATTTCCCCGCGCGGCAGGTTTTTTTGTTCGCCCTGCCAACCGTTTCCACAATGCGGGATTGTGGAAATGGTCACGCTTTTGCTCTTCGCGTCCCTCGTCCGTCGTTACTCACTGTCTCTGCAGCAGCGAGGTGACCGTGTTGATGTCTTCCGGCGTATCCACGCCCACGGTGTTGTATTTTGTTTCCAGAACTTTGATGCGGAAGCCGTGGTCGAGCGCGCGCAATTGCTCCAAGGATTCGGCCATTTCCAGTTTGGAGCTTTTGAGATGTTTAAAGGAAACGAGGAAATTTTTGGTATAGGCGTACATGCCGATATGTTTGAATACCGGCACTGCCGCCGGATCGCTGTGCCGGGAGGTGTTCGGTATGGGCGAACGGGAAAAGTACAGGGCGAAACCATCTTTGTCCGTGACGACTTTGACGATGTTCGAGTTTTGGATGTCGCCGGGTTTGTGCAGGGGATATTTGAGCGTGGCCATAACCAACGCGGGATCATCGCGCAAAGCCGCAGCCAGGTCATTAATCATGGCCGGATGGATGAGCGGCTCGTCGCCCTGGATATTGACGATGATATCCACGTCCATATCCGCGACGACTTCGATGATGCGGTCGGTGCCGGAGGTATGCTGGGCGGAGGTCAGCGTGACGGTGCCGCCGAATTCTTTAACGGCGCGCGCGATCCGGTCGTCGTCGGTGGCGACGATGACTTCTTCGAGCAGGTGCGCCTGCTTACAGCGTTCGTAGATATGCTGGATCATCGGTTTTCCGCAGAGTTCAACCAACGGTTTGCCGGGAAGGCGGCTGGAACCATAGCGGGCCGGGATAACACCGATGATACGCATAGGGATACTCCTTAGGGTTGAAAATCTTCGAGGGTAAACAGCGCGTCTAATTTTCGGCCGCAGGCCGCGGCGATTGCTTGGCGGCCGCCTTCGTTGCGGTCCACCACGCAGAGCACGCGTACGATAGTTGCGCCGGTTTCTTTGACGGCATTGATCGCGGCTACGGTGGACGAGCCGGTGGTGACGACGTCGTCGACAATAACGACGCGGCTTTCCGCGGTAAGTTCTAAGCCCTCGATGAGCCGCTGCATGCCGTGTTTTTTCGGCTCTTTGCGCACGATAAAGCCATCCAGCGGTTGTTTTTGTCCGGCGCTCAACGCAATGGTCGCGCCGATAATCGGGTCCGCGCCCAAGGTCAGGCCGCCGATAGCGTCAGCCCGGTCGTTTTTTATCGCGTCGAGCATCAGTCGTCCGATGCAGTACGCGCCGGCGGCATGGAGGCTGCTCCGGCGCGCGTCAAGGTAGAAATCACTGGTTTTGCCGCTGGAAAGGGTGACGCGCTGTTTTTTATAGGAACGTGTTTTTAAAATCGACAATAATCGCTGCCGGATATCGTTGATCGATTGCGTTTGCATGAGCGCCTCCCTATAACGGATAGTAGTATATCAAAGCGCATTATAGCGCAGGCGGATATTTTGTCAAGATAGCTGCTTGACGCTGCGCATGCCGCAGGATACAATGAAAGCCATGAGTGAATGCAGCGTGATCGGAACGAGCAGGAAAATATATTATTTTTTACTGCACAACGAAGGACGGCAAACGTGCGAGGGTATCAAATGGTAAAGGGGAGGATGGCGGCGCGGCCGATTGCCGTGGCGGTGATGGCGGCACTGGCCGGCGCGGCGGTGCCGTGTTTTGCCACGCAAACCGTGGGGCTGACGGCGAAGGCGGCGATTGTCTACGATGTTGACCAGGGGAAAGTTGTTTATCATAAAGATATGCACGCGCTGCTGCCGGCGGCAAGCACGGTGAAAATTTTGACGGCATTGATTGTGCGGCAGAAACTTGATTTGGATGAACGGGTGACGGTCAGCGCGCGGGCGGCGGGCATGGCGCCGAGTAAGGCGTATTTAACCGCCGGCGCGGACTACGCGGTGCGGGATTTGCTGAAAGCCCTGTTGATGGGTTCGGCCAACGACGCGGGCGCGGCTTTAGCCGAAGCGGTTTCCGGCACGGAAATTAAATTCGCGTTGCTGATGAATGAAACAGCCGCGGCGATGGGCGCCAAAGAAAGCCGGTTTCTGAACGCCACCGGTTTGCCGGAAGGGAAAAAACGGCAGTATTCTTCCGCCTACGACCTTTCGCTGTTTATGCGGAAATTTTTAAAGTATCCGGAATTGGCGGAAATCATTCGCACGAAGAACGCGTCGATCACCGGTTCCGACGGCAAAGTAATTCATCTGCGAAATCATAACAAAATGCTCTGGCGCGCGCCGAATACGCTGGTCGGCAAAACCGGCTATACGAAACGGGCGCAGCACTGTTTTTTGGGGGTTTTTCCCAAAGGCAAACGCCGGCTGGTGGTGGCGATCCAAGGCAGCCAGCGACCCTGGGCGGATTTACAGTATCTGATGGATAAACGGTACGCGAAGAAATGATAAAAATCGAGGGGGGTTATCCCTCGATTTTTATCGCTTCCACCGGGCAACTGCCGGCGGCGTCTTTGGCGCTGTCGCCGAGATTTTCCGGAATCGCCCCGCTGATCGCGACGGCTTTATCGCCGTCCATGCTGAACACATCCGGGCACATATTGACGCAGAGTCCGCAGCCGACACACGCATCCTGATCGACGATTGCACGCATGAGAACCTCCTTTACGGTTTAACGTGAATATTTTTTTGAGAAACAAACAAATTATACGCACAGGACTGTCTGGAATGCAAGATTTTTTTTGGAAATGCCGGATACTTATTTCCGGTGAACGGAGCCCGCATATTTGATCACTGGTCTGGAGACTATTAAAAAGTTCGGGCATATCTGTATGGCGGGATTGCGCTCAATTCCCCGGGTTTCTGCGAAACAGTCTCCCGGGTGAGCTTCAGCGGCACCCCCTTCGGGCGGATAGTTCACCTTCCGGGTGAAATATCCGGGTTAGGTCGATACTCTGCGCCGGGAAAGGAACGCGCGATGCCGGTCGATAAGAAAACAGCGGCGGTAATGTACGAGGCGTTGCAGGCAGCTTATCCGGATGCGGCCTGCGCCTTGCATTCCGGCTCGACGATGGAGCTTTTGGTGGCGACGATTTTATCCGCTCAGTGCACGGATGAGCGGGTAAATCTGGTGACGAAATCATTGTTTAAAAAATACCGCACGGTGCGCGATTTTGCTCGGGCGGAGATTGCCGATTTTGAGCGGGAAATCCGCTCTACGGGTTTTTTTCGCAACAAGGCGCGCAATATTATCCGCGCCGCGCAAATAATAGAAGAGCGTTTTAACGGCAGGGTTCCCGATACGATGGAAGCGCTGGTGAGTTTGCCGGGTGTGGCGCGGAAAACCGCGAATATTATTCTTTTTAATGCTTATGGGAAAAATGAAGGCGTGGCCGTGGATACGCATGTGCAACGGCTCAGTCAGCGCATCGGTTTGTCCGCACAGCGCGCGCCGGAAAAAATAGAAAAAGATTTACAGGCGTTGTTTGCGCGGCAGCAGTGGGGGCAGCTCAGCCATCTGCTGATTACGCACGGCCGGCGGATTTGTCGGGCGCGGAAACCGGATTGTCCGTCCTGCGGCCTGCGTCAATGGTGCGTCTATTATCGAGAAGCTGCTGCTCTGCCGAGAGCGCGGCAGCCGGAGGCCTGATATGGAGATTTGCTGGGAGAGTTTACTGGCAGGGGCGCACCAAGCGCAGTCCGGCACGGTGGTGGTTATCGATGTGTTTCGCGCGTTTACTTCGGTAGCAGTGCTCTTGTCCGCCGGCGCGCGGGAAGTCATTATGGTCGCGCAGCCGGAAGAAGCGTTGTCCCTGCGGCGGCAGGGGCGGGGTGAGCTGGCGGTCGGCGAAGTCGGGGGAAAACGGCCGCCGGGCTTTGACGGCGGTAATTCGCCGTTTGAGTTGATGAGTTTAGATTGCGCCGGCCGGGTGGTCATTCAGTCTACACGCGCCGGAACGGTAGGAATCACGGCGGTGCCCGCCGCCGGGCCGCTCTATGCCGCGGCTTTGGTTACGGCGCAGGCCACCGTGCGCGCTGTATCGCAGGCGCGGCCGGCCCGGGTATATCTGATTGCTATGGGTCGCGACGCTCAGGTGCGCACGGACGAGGATGAATTGTGCGCGATGTATCTGCGCAATCTTTTCGCCGGCCGGCAGCCGGACGCCGGCTGTGTCCGGGCATTGATCGGCGCCGGCGGAGAAATCGAAAAGTTCCGCGATCCGGACAAGCCGCATTTCCATCCGCGCGATCCGGAAATCGCCCTGGATATCGATCGTTTTTCGTTTGCCGTGCGGGTAGAGCGGCAGGACGGCCTGTTGGTCGCGCGGCAGCAGCCCGTCGCCGGCGCGGCGCTTGAGGCGGCGGAATGATTCTGTTATAATGAGCGCTGTGAATAGGAATTGGTTATCAGCGCTGCTGGTGTGCGTGATTATATCCGCGGGACTGCCGCAACACAGTGCCGCCCGGGAAGCGGATGTTCCCGCCTTTGTCCGTGTCGTTCCGCCGCGTACCTATGCTGCGGCGGTTCAGCAAGCTCTGCAGGCAGCCCAGCGTTCTATCTTTGTGTCCATGCCCCGCGTGCAGGTGCGTTCTTCAGAACGCACGCCGCAGGTGTATGCTTTAGTCCAGGCGTTAATCGACGCCGGCCGGCGGGGAGTGGCCGTAACGGTTTTGTTGGATAAGAGCGCGGCGGTGGTCGGCGCCAGCCGGCAGGAGCGGGCGGTCGCCCGCGCGGATAAGAATGCCTGGTGTTACCGTATGTTGAAATCCGCGGGGATAGATGTCCGGTATGACGACGAGTTGAGCGCGCTGCAGGCGCGCGTGGTGATTGTCGATGACGCGCGGGTGATTATCGGCAGCAGCGAGTGGACCGAGGCGTCTTTGTCCGGCAGCGGGGAAGCGGATATCGCCGTCGAATCGACGGAATTAGCGGCTGCCCTGCGCGCGCAATTTGCCGGGATCGGATGCCGCGAACCGGAACGGCAGTCGGAGATGAGTATTCCGGCCGTGGCCGTCTCCCGTAAACTCTGGGAATATTATGATTTAGGGGCGCGCATGGTTCAACGTAACGATGCGGGCGTTTTTGATCTGTATTTGATTCTGCTGCGGGAAGCGGCCGCGGCGCGGGCCAGCCGCCTCATGCTCGATGTGGACGCGGCGGCGGAAGAAATGGGTGTGTCCGAAGCCGCCGGCCGCACTCAGACGCGCGCACGGGTGCGGCAGCTGGCGGCGTTGCTGCAGGATAAGTATTGGCTGATCACGGTCAGCCCCCGCTCGGACAATCGGCTGCAGATTTCCTTGCTCGATTATGACGACGCGGCCTTGGCCTATGAACCGCCGACGCATAATTTTTTGCTGCTGCCGGTGACGTACTGGGAGTACGGCTGGGCGGCGCAGTTGGGTTTGCCGGCGAAATTCGTGTACGGGATGTGCCTGGCGGCGGAGGCAATGCGGCCGGGAGCAGCCTGGTGGTTTGTGGGCATGCCGGAGTTAAACGAGCGGTTTTCCGTTTCGCCGCCGCAGATTCAGGAAGGGGTGCGCGAGTTGCAGCGGTACGGGTTGCTCGAGGTGCAGTACGACGAAAGCGGAGGCATCGCGGCGTTGAAGCGCGGCTTTTTGTATAATTTGGAAAAAGTGTTTGCGGTTTTTGATCATTTGGCGCAGCGGTACGGTCGCCACAAGGTTCAGGCCGCGCGCCGCTGTGTCGAGCCGTTGGGGAAAATGTATGATCCGGCGGCGGTGGAGGAAGTGTTGCAGCTGATGGAGACGGCGGGGGAAAAGCGGGTGAGCGCGGCGTTTCAGGCAGCGCAGGGGCGTGTCGGCGGCGGACCGGCGTTGTCGTACGAGGCGGTAGTGGAAACGATTCAGCGGATACCGCGATGAAGCGCTGCCGCAGCGGAGAGTGGGATTGGTGAAGCGAAGGCGGGCGGCGTTTACGTTGGTGGAGGTATTGATCGGGATGAGCATGTTCGCGGTCATCGCCGCATCGGTATACGCCAGCCTGTACCTGGGCATAAAAGTTTGGCGGCAGCAGGAGCGTGCGGAAGCCCAATTGCAGGCCGGTTTGCGCGCGGCCGAGCTTATTGCCGGAATACTGCGCAATACTTATGTAAATTCACGCCATGATGAGGTCGTTTTTTCCGGAATGCCGGAGGAGGTGAATTTTTTCACGGTGACCGCGGCAGGGGATGTGGAAGAAATTCGCCTGTACCTGGAGCCGGCGGCCGGGCAGCCGAGCGCCGGGTTGTATATGCAACGCCGCCTCCTGCGCGAGTTGGAAAACGAAGAAGACTCGCCGGCTGAGCCGGTGGCGCTGCAGGTTAAAAAGTTCTCCTGGCGCTATTACGACGCGGTCGCCGGGCGGTGGCAGGACCGCTGGGATACCAGCCCGGCGCCGCCGGCGCAGGTCGCGTTTGCGTTGTCGTTGCCGGGGCAATCGCCGGAAGCGCCGGATATCGTGTTGGAAAAATTTGTGTACATTCCTGCCGCCGCTTCGGCTGCGGTACCGGCGGAAACGCCGCCGGCGCCGGATAGCGCTGCGGTACCGGCCGCGCCAGCCTCGCCGGGTGGCACGCAATGAACCAACGGCGGGCGTTGATCCTGATGACGGTGTTGTGGGCGTTGTTTTTTCTGTCGGTGGCGGCGGTTAGCCTATCTTTTTCCACGCGCGTGGCGGTGCGATTGCGCGGTCTCGGCGCGGAACAGACGCGCATGCATTTGCTGGCGCAGGAGGGGCTGCGGCGGGCGATGCGGGCACTGGCTGAGGATCAAACACCGGCAGACACGTTGCAGGAGGAATGGGCGAAAGATTTTTCTTTACAAGCCGACGGCGCGTTGTTATCGTACAAGATATTTGACGAGGAACGGCTGATCAATATCAATACGGCGGCGCCGGAATTGCTGTCGAATCTGCGGCTGCTCTATCCGGAGGTGGAGCCGGAATTGCTGGACCAGGTGGTTAAAGCGCGTCCGTACGCTGTGTTGCGCGATGTGCCGGCGGTTGTGCCGATACCGGCGGCGGTGTTTTTCGGCAACGAACCCGCGGGTAAAGCCGGTTGGGAACAGCTGCTCACCGTGTATTCCCGCGGCCGCATCAACCTGAATACGGCCGCACGCACCGTGCTGCTGCTTATACCGGGCATGACGGAACCTGCGGCGGATACGCTGATCGCTAAACGCGCGGCGGCGCCGTTCGAACGCAATGAAACATTGTCGGAGGAACTCTCCCGCGTGGGCATCGGCGCGGCGCAGATTGTCTCGTTGGTTAAATACGGCGCGGTCAATGCTTCGGCGTTTCGCGTGACCGTCGCCGCGCGCTCGCAGTTGAAACGCGTTCGCGCGGATATCGAAGCCGTCGTGCAGCGGCGGCCGCAAGGATTGGCGGTCATTTTTTATAAGGAAAGCTGATGCGAATCATTCAGACAATTTATCGGACGAGCACAAAGCTGCGCGTCTGCCGGTTTCAGGCGGTGAAGGATACGCTGCATTTGTTGAAAGAACACGTGATTCCTGCGCCGGAAGATGCCGTGCAGTTGGCCGCGCTATTGCGCGCGGAAGGCTTTGCCGGAGAGCCGTTGATTGTCGGGCTTGCCCGCCAAAATACTACCGCGCGGTTTTTCCGTTTTCCCACCCAGCAGGCGCGTGAGATAGACAAAATGGTGCGCTATGAAGCGCAGGCGATGCTGCCGCTGAAGCCGGAAGAAATCGTCGTGCGTTACCAACTGCTGCGCAAGCGCCCGGACGGTTATAGCGAGGTGTTTGCCGTGGTGGCGCAGCGGGAGGATGTCCTAACGGCGGTGCGGGTTATTGAAGAGGCCGGCGCGCGGGTGGACGGGTTGGCGCTGAGCACACTCGCCCTGAACGCGGCGGTACAGGAACAATTGCGGCCCGGTAAAGCCCGCCCGGGCTGGGCGGCGGAAACATTTGCCCTGGCCTATGTCGAAGACGGCGGAGCGGAATTTTGTGTGTATCATCAGGACGCGCTGGCGTTCAGCCGGGCGACGAGCCTATCCGGCGCGGCGGCGCTCTGCGCGGAATTGCGGCGTAGTTTGGAGTTGTTCGCGCAGGAGCATGCCGACAAATCCGTTGGATGCGTGGTGGTAGCCGGCGCGCCGGAGGCGGCGGACGCGGTAGAGGCGCTGCAGCGAGAACTTTCCCTGCCGGTGATCCGGGATCCGGCGTTGGACATTGCGCGCGGGTTGGCGGCGCCGATCGCCGAATCGGTGGATTTTTTGGACGATCGGCGGATTGCCGCGCGCCGGCAGCGGCGTTTACGGCGGCTTTGGGGTATAGCCGCGGCGCTGGCGCTGGTCAATGCGGCGTTACTTGTCCTGGTTTTTCTCCTGACCGAAAACCGGCGTCAGCAGGAAATTGCGGCGCTGGAACGGCGCGTGGCAGCGGCAAAACCGCAGGCGCAGGAAATTCAGCGGAAATTGCAGAAAATCGAGCTGGTTGCCGGACAGCGGCGCGCGCAGGTGCTGACCTTGGAGGCGTTGACCGATATCGTGCGCCTTTCGCCGGCGGCATGCACGCTGAATTTACTGACTCTTGATGAGAGCGGCGTGCTGGTTGCGCGCGGGCAAGCCGAACGGCTGGAGGATGTGTTCGCGTTTGTCGACGCGTTGGATAAGTCGGATTTTTTCCGGGATAGTCACTTAAATTTTTCCAGCCGGCGGAAATTGCGCGACCGTGAACTTCTGGATTTCGAGATACAGGCGCGGTTGGATGAGCCGGGCGACGCGGCGCCGGCGGCGGAAATAGCGGCCGCGGCAAGCGATTGAGGCGGCGATGATGCGGGTTACCGGAGGCGTCTGGCGGAGCCGTCGGTTGATTTTTCCGCGCCGGGCGGATATACGGCCGACGCGGGATATGGTGCGCAAAGCCGTATTTGATGTGCTGCGTGATGCGGTTGCCGGACAGCATGTTTTGGACGCATTCAGCGGCAGCGGGGCGTTCGGTTTTGACGCGTTGAGCCGGAATGCGGCGTCCGCGGTGTTTGTGGACAGCCGGCAGGAGTGCGCGCAGGCTATTTCGGAAAATGCCGCCGCGTTGAACGCGGCGGAGCGGTGCACGGTTCTGCGCGAGGATGTGTTCAGCGCGTTGGAGCTTTTTGCGCGGCAGAAAAAAATGTTTTCGCTGGTTTTTGCCGATCCTCCGTATCAGCAGGGCATTGCGAAAAAATTCTTGATGAAACTCGGAGCCTGTGCTATAGTTATCGCACCAGCGTTTGTGGTGATTGAACACCACGCGCGTGATCAGATGCCGGAGAACATGGAGCGGTTTGTCCGCCGGCAGTATAAAGAATACGGAAATACGGCGGTTTCATTTTACGGGCCGGCAGTATAGCCGTATTTTTCTGTTTTCAGAGCAGGGGCGGCGATGAAAAAACGGCGCGCGATATATCCGGGAACATTCGACCCGATCACCTACGGGCATATCGATTTGATTCAGCGGGCAGCGCGTATTTTTGACGAAGTTTTGGTTGCGGTTGCCGATAACCGCGGCAAGGTGCCTTTTTTCTCGGTTCCGGAACGCCTGGAAATGATTCGCCGGGCGGTGCGAGCGGTGCCGAATGTGCAGGTCGATTGCTTTGACGATCTGATGGTCAATTACGCGAAACGAAAAAAAATACCGGTGGTCATCCGAGGATTGCGGATGGTTTCCGATTTTGAATATGAGTTCCAGATGGCGCTAACCAACCGCACCCTGAACCGCGCCATCGAAACGTTGTTTCTGATGCCGAGCGAACAGTATTCGTTTTTGTCCAGTTCCTTGGTGAAGGAGCTGGCGCGCTTGGATGCGGATATTTCCGCGTTTGCGCCCGGCTTCGTGGAAAAAAAACTGAAAGAAAAATTGCGTGCGCCGGGTAGGGGCGCGCTGAAGAGACGCACCGGATAATTATTGCGAAGGGGATGGGCGGGAGATGAATATGTTACAGCGGATACGGGAACGGGCGAAGCAATTACAGGCGATGGTGGTTTTGCCGGAATCATCCGATGAACGGGTGCTGCGCGCGGCTAAAATAATTACCGAGCAGCAGCTGGCGCAATTGATCTTATTAACGGATAATCGTCAGTTGTTGGAAGAGCAGGCGGCCGGGATCGGATTGGATGTGCACAAAACGCGGGTCATCGGTGTGCCGGAGAGCCCGGAGCTTTCCCCCTACGCGCAGGCGTTTTTTGAATTACGCAAGCATAAAGGAATCACGCCGGAGGAAGCTCGCCGCCAGATGGAGAATTTGGTTTTTTTCGGCGCAATGATGGTCAGCCGCGGCGCCGCCGACGGGTTCGTCGCCGGGGCACGCACGACGACCGCCGATGTGGCGAAGGCGGCGATTTTTTGCATCGGTTTCGGTGAAAAAGTCAAGACAATATCTAGCGCCTTTCTGGTGAATGTGCCGGATTGCCGTTACGGAAAAGAAGGGGTATTTGTTTTTGCCGATTGCGGCGTTATTCCGGATCCCTCGCCGGTGCAATTGGCGAATATCGCGCAGTCGGCCGCGGAATTGTTTCAGTTCCTGGTGGAAGATACGCCGCGGGTCGCCCTGCTCAGTTTTTCGACGAAAGGCAGCGCGCAGCATGAAATGATCGATAAGGTCGTGCGGGCGCGGGAAATAATCGCGGAAAAGTATCCGGGATTGGTCGCCGACGGCGAGTTGCAGTTCGATGCGGCGATTGTCCCGGAGGTGGCGAAAATCAAATGTCCGGATAGCCCGGTGGGCGGCCGGGCGAACGTGCTGGTTTTTCCGGAATTAAACGCCGGCAATATCGGGTATAAAATGGCGCAGCGGCTGGCAAAAGCGGGTGTGGTCGGCCCGATGATGATGGGCGTGAAAAAGCCCTGCAGCGATTTGTCCCGCGGTTGCACGGTCGATGAGGTCGTCGACGCGGTATGCACCACGGCGGTACGGGCAAAAGCAGCGGTTAACGCGTGAGGTCGGCGGGCGATGAATATTCTGACGTTTAATTGCGGCAGTTCTTCGATAAAATACCAGTTGTTCCGCCGGGAAACCGGCGAGGCGCTGGTTAAGGGAATCGCCGAGAAAATCGGCACCAGCGAATCGTATCTGAACCATGAGAAACAGGGGAAAAAACACCGCCAGGATGTCGCGCTGCCGGATTATTATTCGGCGATCGAGATGATCGTGCGTTTGCTGACCGATCCGCAGTGGGGAGCGGTGCGGGATAAAACCGAAATCGCCGCGATCGGACATCGTGTCGTCCACGGCGGCGAAGAGTTTACCGTTTCGGTCTTGATCGATGCGCACGTGCTGCAGCGTATCCAGTATTACGCAAAGCTGGCGCCGCTGCATAATCCACCGGCATACAACGGGATCAAAGCTGCGCGCAAACTTTTTCCCGGCGTGCCGCAGGTGGCGGTATTTGATACGGCGTTTCATCAGGGGATGCCCGAGGAGGCGTTTTTGTACGGCCTGCCCTATGATTTATACCGGAAATATTGCATCCGCCGCTACGGGTTTCACGGCACCAGCCACCGCTATGTCGCGGAGGCTGCGGCGAAAGCTTTGAAAAAGCCGCTGCGTTCGCTGAAATTGATCACCTGTCATCTGGGAAACGGCTGCAGTATTTCCGCGGTCAAGCACGGCCGCTCGGTGGATACGAGTATGGGATTCACGCCGCTGGAAGGATTAATGATGGGAACGCGTTCCGGCGATGTTGATCCGGCGCTGATTTCCTACCTGATGGAGCGGGAAAAGCGCAGCGTCCAGGAGGTGATGGAAGTGCTTAACCGCAAAAGCGGCCTGTTCGGCGTTTCCGGCATCAGCAATGATATGCGCGATTTGCTTGCCCGCGCTGAAAAAGGGCATAAACGGGCGCGCCTGGCGATCGATATGTTTATTTACCGGGTAAAAAAATATATCGGCGCGTACCTGGCCGTGCTCAACGGCGTCGATGCCGTGGTGCTGACTGCCGGCATTGGCGAAAATACGCCGCTGATCAAAAGCCGCTTGCAGCAGGAATTGAGCAATGTGCTGGGGAAAAGGGTTAAAATTTTGACCTTGCATACTGATGAGGAACGCTTGATTGCCGAGGATACGTACGCGGTGATAAAGGCGCGGCGATGAAAATCAGTGTTACCGATATTCCGCAGAGCGGCTTGTCGCTGGCGGAAGATATTCCGGCGCAGGCCATGGATGTGGAACGGCCGGATATCCATTATGCGGCGCCGGTGCATGTCGCGGTGCATGCGGCGCGGGATTTGAATACGGTATGTCTGCGCATTGCCGTGCGCGGAAGTTTTCAGGGCGAATGCGCGCGTTGCCTGGAGGAAGTGACGTTCCCGGTCGGCAAAGAATTTGAAACCGTCCTGCCGGTGAAAGGAACGCGGGTAATCGATATCGCGGAGCTGGTTCGGGACGAATTGGTTCTGGATTATCCGGCGCGGATCCTTTGCCGCCAGGATTGTCGGGGCATTTGTCCGGAATGCGGGCGTAATCGCAACACCGCCGTGTGCCGGTGTCAATCAGGATAGAGAGAGAAGAACGTAGCGATGAAGGAGGAATAATCAGATGGCTCATCCAAAACGAAAGCATTCCAAGACGCGGCGCGACAAAAGCCGCACCCACCACACATTGGCGGTTCCGGCGATTTCCGAGTGCCCGGAATGCCGTCAGCCGAAACCGCCGCACGCGGTGTGCCCGCATTGCGGTGTTTATAAGAAAATACAGTATGTCGCGATAAAAGAGAAAAAGCCGAAAAAGAAATAAGCGCCGCGGAACCGGGCGGGACGGGGGATGGGTATGCGCATAGCGGTTGACGCGATGGGAGGAGATCACGCTCCGCGGGTGGTTGTGGAAGGCGCGGTAGCGGCGGCGCGGATTTCTTCCGATGAGATTCTTTTAGTCGGCCGGGAGGATGATCTGCGGCGGGAGTTAGCGCGGATGCGGGATGTTCCGGCCGGCGTTTCGGTTATGCATGCGCCGGAAGTCATTGCCATGGACGAGTCGCCGGCGGCGAGTGTGCGCAAGAAAAAAAATTCGTCGATGAACGTAGCGGCGAAATTGGTCAAAGACGGCAAAGCCGCTGCCGTGGTATCCGCCGGCAATACCGGCGCGATGGTTTGCGCGGCCAGTCTTTTTTTACGCAATCTTGCCGGGATCGACCGTCCGGGGATCGGCGTTATCCTGCCGACGCTCAAAGGAGCGGCGCAGCTCATCGATGCCGGGGCGAACATAGATGCCAAACCGGAGCATCTGCTGCAGTACGGGATTATGGGCACGGTCTACTCCCGGTATATTTTCCATAAGCCGAATCCGACGGTCGGCCTGTTGAATATCGGCGAAGAAGAAAGCAAAGGTACGGATTTTGTCAAAGAGACGTTTAAGTTGTTGGAACAGCAGAAAAATATTAATTTTATCGGCAACGTCGAAGGCCGGGATATTTATGCCGGAAATTGCGATGTGATTATTTGCGAGGGGTTTATCGGTAATGTCGTATTGAAAGTTTCCGAAGGCCTTGCCGACGCGATTAAACAGATGCTCAAACGCCATTTGTCGTCTTCGTTGTTGACCAAGTTCGGCGCGTTGTTGAGCGCGGCGGCGTTCCGTTCCTTGAAAAAAGACATCGATTATTCCGAATACGGCGGCGCGCCGCTTTTGGGTATCGACGGCGTCTGTATTATCGCGCACGGCGGTTCCTCCGCAAACGCAATTAAAAATGCGATTCGGGTTGCCCGTGAAACAGTAGACTATAATGTTAACCAGCATATCATCGCCGCGATTGCCGGCGTTCAGGAATAGGATGTGTCCCCGATGAATACGACCGCATTTATTTTCCCCGGACAGGGCGCACAGTACGTGGGAATGGGTAAGGAGCTTTGCGCGCAATCGGCGGCGGCGAAAAAAGTCTATGATCTATCGGCGGCGGCGCTCGGTTTTGACATAGGGGAGGTTAGTTTTCAGGGACCGTTGGATGCATTGACCCGCAGTAGTATTTGTCAGCCGGCTATCGTTACGTTCAGTTGGGCTTTGATGGAATCTTGGCGCGGCGAGGCCGGTGGAGGCAGTCTCATGCCGGCGGTATGCGCCGGGTTGAGTTTGGGAGAGTATACCGCGCTCGTCGCCTGCGGCAGCTTGGAATTTAGCGATGCGGTGCGGTTGGTGCATAAACGGGGGCTGTATATGGATGAAGCTTCCCGCGAGCATCCCGGGGGGATGAGTTGTATTTTAGGCCTTGCCGGGGAAAAGGCGGCGGAAGTTTGCGCTAAGTCCGGCGCGGAAATCGCGAATCTGAATTGTCCGGGACAGGTGGTTATTTCCGGGACGTTTGCCGCGATTGAAAAGGCAGCGGTCCTGGCGCAGGAAGCCGGAGCCCGGCGGATTATTCCGTTGGAAGTCAGCGGGCCGTTTCATTGTTCACTGATGAAGTCCGCGGCAAAAAAATTAGCTCTGGAGTTGGAACACGTGGTCATCCGGCAGCCGCAGGCGGTTTTTATTCCCAATGTCACCGCTGAGCCGGTTTCCGATCCGCATATAATTAAGGAGCTTCTGATTCGGCAGGTGGCGCAGACGACCTATTGGGAAAAAAGCGTGGCGCGGATGCAGGGGATGGGTATTTCAAGATATTATGAAATCGGACCCGGCAAGGTGTTGCGGGGATTGTTGCAGCGCATCGAGCGCGGTTTATCGGTTATATCGATTGAGGCACGGGAGGATACGGCACAGTTGCCGCAAGCAAGCGGAGGGAAATCATGAGGGTATCGGGACGCGTGGCATGGATTACCGGCGGCGGGCGGGGGTTAGGCAAAGAGATCGCGCGGATGCTGGCGCGGGAAGGCGCGCACTGTGCTCTGGCCGACGTCAATGAGGCGGATGTGCAGGCGGCGGCTGAGGAAATTACGGCGCTCGGCGTGCAATGCCTGCCGGTAGTTTTAGATGTCTGCAGTCTGGCGCACTGCGAGGAAGCGGCCAATAAAATTGTTGACAAATTCGGCAAAATCGATATACTGGTCAATAATGCCGGCATCACCCGGGACAATTTGCTCCTGCGCATGCAGGAAAAAGACTGGGACGCGGTGATCGCCGTCAACCTGAAAGGCACATTCAACTGCACCAAAGCCGTGCTCAAGACAATGCTCAAACAGCGGTACGGCAAAATAGTTAATGTCGCCTCAATCATCGGGTTAATGGGGAATGTCGGGCAAGCCAATTATGCCGCTTCAAAAGCAGGGATGATCGGTTTTACGAAAAGCGTTGCCAAGGAAGTCGCGTCACGCAATATCACGGTCAATGCCATCGCTCCGGGGTTCATTGCGACAAAAATGACGGACATATTGCCGGAAGATGTCAAGCAGGCGATGCTCAAGCAGATACCCTTGGGAAGGTTCGGGTTGCCCGAAGATGTGGCAAAATTAGTCTTGTTTTTGGCGGGAGATGAGTCAAGTTACCTTACCGGCCAAGTTGTGCAAATCGATGGTGGAATGCTCATGTAAAAAGGAGGATTGACCATGGCATCTGTCGAAGAAAAAGTAAAATCAATTATTGTCGATCAGTTGGGTGTTAAAGCCGAGGAAGTCAAGCCCGCAGCTTCTTTTGTGGATGATTTAGGCGCTGATTCCTTGGATACCGTGGAATTGGTTATGGCCTTGGAAGAAGAATTCGGCATTGAAATTCCGGATGAAGACGCGGAAAAAATGACCAATGTCGGCGATGCGATCAAATATATTGAGAGTAAGAAAAAGTAATCGTTCCAGAGAAAGGATTATTTTTAGGTCGTAAATGATGAAGCGACGTGTTGTGATAACAGGGATCGGTGTTATTTCGCCGGTCGGGAACACGCGGGATGAATTTTGGAACGCTTTGTGCAATGGTAAAAATGGAGCAGGAACTGTCACATTTTTTGACGTTTCTGCTTTTTCTTCAAAAGTTGACGCGGAAGTTAAGAATTTCGATCCATCCCGGCATATAAATTCCAAAGAAGTAAAGCGGATGGAACGTTTTGTCCAGTTTGCCGTTGTCGCCGCCAGGGAAGCGTTTGGCGATTCCGGCCTTAGCCTGGAAACATCTGATCCCAACCGCATGGGTGTGCTTATCGGTTCCGGAATTGGCGGGTTAAAAATTATTGAAGACCAATACCGAAATTACTTGGAAAAAGGCCCCAGCCGCATTTCTCCTTTTATTATTCCGATGATGATTGTGAATATGGCGCCAGGCCAGGTATCGATTAGTCTTGGGTTAAAAGGGCCGAATTCCTGTGTTGCCACGGCCTGCGCTTCGGGTGGCCATGCGATCGGCGATGCTTTTAAGATTGTTCAGCGCGGTGACGCGGATGTGATGGTCACCGGGGGAACCGAGGCGTGTATCACGCCTTTGGGATTCGGCGGGTTTTGCGCGATCAAAGCTCTGACCACGCGCAATGACGATCCGTTGCACGCTTGCCGGCCGTTTGACCGGGACAGAGATGGTTTCCTGATGGGGGAAGGCGCCGGCATCCTGATTTTAGAGGAATACGAGCATGCGCGTAAGCGTGGAGCTTCGATCTACGCGGAGATGGTCGGTTATGGAATGAGCGGCGATGCCTACCATATGACTGCGCCGGATCCGGATGGCGACGGCGGCGTCCGCTGTATGGCGGCGTGTGTGGCCGATGCCGGACTCAAGCCGGAACAGGTTGACTATATCAATGCGCACGGCACGTCAACCCCGCTCAATGATAAAATTGAGACAGTAGCGATTAAACGCGTGTTTAAAGACCATGCCAGAAAGCTTTGCGTCAGTTCCACAAAATCAATGACCGGCCATTTATTGGGCGCCGCGGGCGGGGTGGAATTTATCGCGTCGGTTTTGGCGATTAAGCACGGTATTGTCCCGCCGACAATTAATTACCAGTACCCGGATCCGGAGTGTGATTTGGATTATGTACCGAATGAAGCGCGGAAACAGCTGATTTGTGTCGCCTTATCGAATTCACTCGGTTTTGGCGGACATAATGTAACTTTGGCCGTTAAAAAAATATAGGGACATTTTTTTTGGGTTAACTTAATTTTCGGGCAACATAGTGTTGCCCGCTTTTTTTGGCCGCGCACGTTGACAATCGGAATATTTTTCATTATAATATCCCTATTTTCGAGATAGTAGGGGAGCAGTGCCTTCCTTTTATTAATTATATTACGCTGCGCGGATGTCATTTGATGCGAAAGGAGCGAACAATGGATTATTTTCTGACCGAAGAGCAGATTATGGTCAGGGACTTGGCCCGCAAGATTGCCCAGGAAAAAGCCAAGCCGGTGGTTGCGGAACTTGACCGGGAGGAAAAATTTCCTTCGGAAATTATGAAGGTGCTCGCCGAGGCGGATTTATTCGGCGTCTATATCGAGGAAAAATACGGCGGTATGGGAGGCGGTATTTTTGAGCTCTGCCTGGTAACGGAAGAGCTTTCGCGCGTCTGCGGCGGTATCGCGGTAACCTATGCCGCTTCCGCATTGGGAACTGACCCGATTCTATTATTCGGCACGGAGGCGCAGAAGAAAAAATATTTGCCGGCGATTGCCGCCGGCAAGAAGCTGGCGGCATTCGGTTTGACCGAGCCGGTAGCCGGCAGCGATGCCGGAGCGATTGAAACGACGGCGCGCAAAGAAGGCGATTACTATGTGCTCAACGGCCTGAAACATTTTATCACCAACGGCGGCGATGCGGAAATATACACGGTTATCGCGATGACCGATAAGACCAAGGGCGCGCGCGGTGCATCGGCGTTTATTGTGGAAAAAGGCACGCCGGGATTTTCGTTCGGCAAGAAAGAAGAAAAGTTGGGTATCCGTTGTTCGTCCACCCGCGAATTGATTTTTGAAGAGTGCAAAATTCCCAAAGAGAATATTTTGGCAAAAGAAGGCATGGGTTTTATCGTTACGATGAAAACGTTCGATATGTCGCGTCCGGGCGTGGCGGCGCAGGCGCTGGGCATCGCGCAGGGCGCCTTCGACTTGGCGCTCGAATACACGCGCACGCGCCAGCAATTCGGCAAGCCGATTTGCAGCAATCAGGGGGTTAAATTCATGCTCGCGGATATGGCTACGGAAATCGAGGCAGCTCGCGGCCTTGTCTATGGTGTGGCGCGGATGATCGACAGCGGCAATACTAAGGTATCTAAAGAATCGGCCATGGCAAAATTGTACGCTTCGGACGTGGCGATGCGCGTATCCACCGAGGCGGTGCAGCTGTTCGGCGGTTACGGTTATATGCGTGATTACCCGGTGGAAAAATTTATGCGGGACGCGAAAATCACCCAAATTTACGAAGGAACCAACCAGATTCAGCGGGAAATCATCGCGAATAATCTGATTAAAGAATCCTTGGCTAATTCCAAAGAATGAGGAAGAATCGCTATGAATATCGTGGTTTGCATCAAGCAGGTTCCCGATACGACGGATGTCCGGATTAATCCGGAAACCAATACCCTGATTCGCGACGGTGTCAAGTCCATCATCAATCCTTTTGACATGTACGCTATTGAAGAGGCCGTGCGCTTGCGCGAGCGTTTTGAAGGAAAAGTCACTGTGCTTACTATGGGGCCGCCGCAGGCGGAAGCCGCGCTGCGCGAGTCAATTTCTTTGGGTGCGGATGAGGCGATTCTCCTGTCCGACCGCGCGTTTGCCGGCAGCGATACGCTGGCGACCAGTTACGCGTTGGCGGCAGCCATCCGCAAAATCGGCGACGTCGATGTTATCCTCTGCGGCAAGCAGGCAGTTGACGGCGATACGGCGCAGGTCGGCCCCGGGGTTTCCGTGTGGCTGGATATTCCGCAGGTGACGTTTGTCAAAAAAATCGTCGAAGCGCGGCAGGAAAACGGGAAAACATATTTTCGCGTCGAACGCATGATCGAAGAAGGGTACGAGGTGTTGGATATTCCGCTGCCGTGTATGATTACCGTGGTCAAAGAAATTAACGAACCGCGGATGCCGTCGCTTAAAGGCATGATGCGTGCGAAAAAAGCGTCAATTTCCGTCTGGAAGTCCGCCGATATCGGCGCGGAAGAAAAACGTATCGGCCTCAACGGTTCGCCGACCCAGGTTTGGAAAATATTCAGCCCGCCGGTGCGCCAGGGAGGGCAGGTATTGCATGGCGAAGCCGAAGAAGTGGCGGGGAAATTGGCGGAATTGTTAAAAGACGTTATCCATTGACGAGCGGGGAATAAATCATGGCGATTGAAATTATTGCGGAGCAATGCGTTGGCTGCCG
The DNA here is from genome assembly GCA_023819605.1 of Candidatus Omnitrophota bacterium. Lineage (GTDB taxonomy): Bacteria > Omnitrophota > Gorgyraeia > B26-G9 > B26-G9 > JAMWCB01. The sequence goes on along the minus strand of JAMWCB010000011.1, from coordinate 541 downwards.
GATGTGTTTGAAAGCCTGCCCATTCGGCGCCATTGAGATCATGAATAAGGTGGCGGTGATGAACGACAAGTGCGTGCAATGCGGCGCCTGCGTTTCCGCTTGTAAATTCGAGGCGATTATCGTCCGGAAAAAAGAAGAGGTCGACACCCCGGAGGCACATTACAAAGATATCTGGGTTTTTGCCGAACAAAAAAAAGGCGTTATCCAGTCGGTGGTGTATGAACTTTTAGGCGAAGGGAAAAAATTAGCGCAAAAAAAGAACCAGAAGCTTGTCGCCGTGTTGTTGGGCGATAAGGTCAAAAACGCGGCAGCGGATTTGGTGAAGCGCGGCGCGGATATTGTGTATGTTTTGGATGCGCCGCAATTAAAGAATTACCAGGATGATATTTATTCCGAATGCCTGACGAAACTGATCACTATGTACAAACCGGAAGTGATGCTTACCGGCGCGACGGCTATCGGCCGATCGCTGATTCCCCGCGTTGCGGTAAAGCTTAAAACCGGCTTGACTGCGGATTGCACGGGGCTTGATTTCGATGAG
>JAMWCB010000134.1 GCA_023819605.1 Candidatus Omnitrophota bacterium | reverse complement strand
CGGCGGTCTGCAGCACCACTTCCAGCATGACCAGCGCCAGCAGAATACCGGCGCCCATCAACAAACATTTTTCAATTATTTTCCGCATCATCGCGCGCATCCGAAAAAAAATATTTAATCAGCGGCCGGGCGACCGTTTCGGCTAATAAATTATTTCCCGCCGGCGTACAATGCCCGAAATCGCCGGCGAACGCGTCCGTAAAATATCGATCACGGCCGTCGCGCTGAACCGCCGTTCGAAAAACCTCTCCATTATCAATATAATATATATCCGGGGCATTTCCCAGAAATTGCTTTAGTCCGGCTATATCACGGCACGGATACGAAACACAGACCAGGGGGATGTTTCGCGCCGCGAGGATCCGATAAAGCTGCCGATAATTAGCGAGGGTAAAATCCCGAAAATAGGGGAGGTGCCCTGTTCCCGCCTGTTGCCGTCCCGCCGTAACCGCAGCGCTTCTCTGCGCCGGCGCTGGCACACCAGTGCCGGCCTGAACTGCCGCGCGCGCCACCGGATTATCCGGATTGACCTGCGCCAGCCGCTGATATACTTCCGTTACCTGCCGCTCATCCGCCTGCGTAGAGCGCAATAAAACCGCGAGTAATTCATACACATCTTCCCTTCCCGGCGCGGCCGCGATCGCACTGCGGCAATCGACGATTGCCTGCGGATAATCTTTTAGCTTTTGGAAACAACGCGCCCGCCAATACAGCGCCGCGGCATCCGCCGGCCAGAACGCCAATAGTTCTGAATAACGATCTCGCGCCATTTCAAATTTATTTTGTTCAAAATACAACATCCCCCGCAGAAACAAAACCGGCGCATCTTCGCTTCCTTCCTCGGTCAAGGCGGCGAGCAATCGTTCCGCCGCCGCCCACTGTTGCCGTTTTATACAAATCCGGACCAACCCCATCCGCGCGCGCCGGTCAAACGGCAACTGCTCCGCTACCGCGAGAAACAAACGTTCCGCCGACTCTAAGTCCGATTGGGCCAATGCGGCGTACGCCTGCGCGAGATTCAACTCGGCACCGCTTCCCCGGCCGTCTATACCGCCCGCTTCCGAAAAATCTCCGCTGCGCACCCCGCACAAAACAAGGCCGGCTTTCGCAATGTCTGAATGAACATTCACTTCCAAAGCCCGCAGAAAGTGCCGCCGCGCCGCCGCAATTTCAGACTGATCCATTAATAAAAAACCGTACAGCTCATGCAACGCCGCTTCCGCCGGGAACCGTGCAAGCCCTTCGCGCGCCATCCGGTGCGCCTCGTTGTTTTTCCGCTGCTCCTTCAAGCACCGTATGAGTAAATGCAGCGTATCCAGATCATCCGGCCGCAAGGCGAGCGACTGGTTTAAAAACACCTCCGCCTCGATATACCGCGATTGCCGAAACAGGACAATCCCCAGCCGCGTCCAGGCAGCCGGCGCATCCAACGAATTCGCTAACATACTGCGGGCAATCCCTTCCGCGGCCGCAAAATCATTCCGCTCCACGCACACCCTCAACTGCGTATCCGCAATCGTCTCCTCGGCAACGCCGTTGTCGGACAATCGCTGGATGATCTCCGCTGCCGCAGCCGGTTGATTTTGACGGGCATAACAAATCGCGGCCAACCGTAAAACGTCAGGGTTAGCGCTGCGCGCGGCGATTAGCGCCAAAAGATCCGCCGGCACCTGCCGTGTTTGTTGCACTAATAACAGATAGGCATAATCCAACCCCTTCACCGCCCCCTCGACAAACGGATTTAGCCGCAGCGCCTCTTCGAACGCCGCGCGCGCCGCGTGCGGATCTCCGGCATGCGCGTTTGCCCAGCCGATCCCCACCAATGCCCGCGCCTGTGCGGGGGTAAAAGATTTGGCCCGCTCAAAGAACATCTGCGCCGCCCGATACTGCTTCCGGCCGATACACACCCAGCCCAAACCCATAAACGCATCTGCCCGCCGCGGATTGAGCCCGAGCACCGTGTAAAAAAACGGCTCTGCAGCCGTATATTCCCGCGCATCGATTTGCCGCCAGCCAAGGCCAAGCAGCGCGTCTTCATTACCGGGATTAATGCGCAGCGCACGCTCAAACCATTCCCCCGCCTGTTCAAAATTCTCCTGCTGCCGGCACCACCATCCCAATCCGGCAAGCGCGACATCATTTTCAGGATCAAGGCTCAGCGCGACATCAAAATAATGTTTGGCGATTGCCTCTTCCTGCAGCAGGCGATAACAAAAGGCAATCGAAACATAAACATAGGGATCATCCGGCGCGTTCGTCAGCGCATTTAGAAACAAAGCTAACGCAGTTGCGCTGTCTTCTTTTCCCAGGTATGCTAACCCCCGCACATAGGATTCCGGATGCGGATAGGGTTTGCCGGCATAGTGCATGCCGGGGGCTGCCGCACAGAGCGCGCCGCGACAAGGGCCTTCGATACGGGAATCCTCTCCCGCCGACCGAACCTCCGAACCGCCGTGACCACGCGGGGAAACCAAACGCGGCATATTTTTCCGCCCCCGCTCGATCTGCCCGGAATGGATAATTTCCCGGCCGAGCATTGCCCGCACGCTTGCCTGTGCATGCTGCCGGAGCAGCTGAAACAATTTTACAACACGCCATGCCTCGAACCCGCGCGCAAGCTGATTGCCTGATTTTTTTTCGACGCCGCGATCATTGATCCCCATCATCGCGACAACGATCGAGGGACGCCAACGATCCAGATTTTTTTCGAATTCCTGCAAAATCTGGAACGTATTCACACCAACCAATCCGCAATTGATCACCTGAATTCTCTTGCTGCCGGTATAGTGCCGTAATTTATTTTCCAAGAGAGCCGGATACGCGTCGGCGCCGCCCGTGGCGGTCGTTGATTCCCCCAAACAGATAATACGCACGTCCGTATGCCGGCGAAGCGCGGCGCGCAGCATATACTGACGCTGCCGGACGAGAATCCAATGGCCGGCCTGCAAGATAACCTCTACAATCACCAGCGCAGCCAGAACCCCGGCAAGCAGCATACTAAAACGACGAACCAAGACACGCAGCGTCATAGAGTGAAAAAATCCTACCGCCGGAAGCTCCCCCGGCGAAAACCCGGAGCTTCCGGGCGGAATTATGCGTCCGCATCGATTAGCATCTGCGGTAAAACAACGCGTCCCGGAAAATTTTTAAAAATTCTCCACGCCTGGCGCTACCGGCTCCGCTTCGGCGCCGGCATCGCCGGCGTCACCAAAACACCATTGTCCCCACAATCCTTTTACACGCCCGCGGTTGGCCTCCGCGATCTGCCGCAATATTTTATTATACGTGCGATTATCTCCGGTATCAATAGCCGTCGAATATCCTTGCCGGATAACTTCCGCGTTTAAAAAAATTTCTTCCGGCTGTTCCTCATACCAACCCTTGCGGCCGGGAATTTTTTCAATAAAAACATAGCCGAACAATACCCCATACTGATCAATCTTCCGGCGGTCAAATTCGACTCTGACGATTTTTTTCTCGGCCAAAGCGCGCGTAAATTGGCGCGCTTCCTGGGCCATCACCGCCAAGACCGGCACCGGAATATTCAAGCGTTGCGCTTCCGCAAACATGCGTCCGCGGCGAAACAAATCCGGCGTATCCACGCCGATCAACCGGATCAAATGCCCGTTTTCCAGCAGAAGCAGCTCGCCCTCAACGACTTCTTCCACGCGAATTTGTTCAAATTCCCAAAAATTTATATCCGGCGATTCTCCCGCAGCCGGCGACTGTGGCGATGCGCCTCGCCGGTTGCCATACGCGGCGCCGGCCGGCTGACGCGCTACCTCGGCGGACCGCGCGCTCGCCGCCGCCACCGAGAGAATGAACAACAGCGCAGCCGCATGCCGCGCCGCGCGGACAACGGCACAGACACCGCATTTTGGATGCCGCTCCAGGCTCACCCTCCTTCGCATCGATGATCCCCGTTTCTCACCCGGCAAACTCATCGAGCAGATATTCGGAACTGATAATGTTTTTATTCACTAAATCACGCAAAGACTGCTGCATCGTCTGCATACCGGCATTTTTCCCGACCTGAATAAAGGAAGGAATTTGTTTCCAATCCGCCTCGCGGATCGCCCGCCGCACCGCGCTGGTCACCGTTAAAACTTCCGCGGCCAGCGCCATTCCCTCTTCATCCAGACGCGGAATCAATTCCTGCGCGATAACGCCGCGCAAGACGAGCGAAAGGCGTTTGAGAATATACGGCTGAACATCCGGCGAAAAAAATGAAGATACCCGATCGAGCGTTTGAGCGACATCGCCGGCGTGAATCGACGTCATGACCAGCGCCCCGGTCTCCGCCGCCGTAATCGCGGTTTCCATAGTCTCCCGGTCGAGAATTTCGCCAACGACCAGCACATCCGGATTCTGACGCAGGGCATTGCGCGCGGCATTATAAAAAGAAAGCGTATCCCGCCCCAGCTCCCGCTGCTTAATGATGCATAACCGATTGGCGTGCAAATACTCGATAGGGTCCTCGATGCAAATGATGATCCCGGTGCGCAAATTATTCAAAAATTCGACCATGGATGCCAACGTTGTCGTTTTTCCGGATCCCGTGCTGCCGGCGACCATAATCAACCCGTTGCGTTCCATAAGCAGATGTTCGGCGGTTTTCGGCAACCCCAACTCCGACGGCGCGCTGATCCGCGCCGGAATAAACCGCAAGGTCCCCTCTATTTTATTCTGCTGAAAATGCAAATTTACCCGGAAACGCGTCCCCTGCCGCGTCGTAAAAATACAATTACATTCTTTATTCTGCATGAATTTTTCATATTGCGTGGTATCGAGAATGGATAATAACATATTCCGCAACACTAATTCGTCGAACGGGTCTCCTTTTAAAATCACCAATTTTTTCAAACGTTTAATCACCGGTGGAAACCCGGCAATCAAATTGACATCCACCACGTGATCAAGATTGATACCGTCCAAAATATTATTAATGTCTAAGTTTTTAAAAAATATTTCCATTCTTTTCTGATTGACTTCATCCGCACCGTCCAAGGCGACACCGATATGATAAAGCGCCTGTTGGTCGGAGTCCGCCATGCTGCGCACGACCCGCCCCCTGCAGGAAACCGTCTCCCGCGAATTAACCAGCAAAGAAATTCGGACGAGGGCATGCAGCGGCAAGGCCTGCCGCGAACTAAAACTGATCCCGGCAGCGCCGACATTTAAGCCGGCGGCGGCGACCGGAGCGTCGTAACTTCCGTCCGGCAGCTGTAATTCGTAGCTGATCGACGCGCGGTACACGTAACGCTTTGCTTTTCTTTTTTCTAATAATTCCATGGTTACTCCTTTGCCGATCCCGGCCCGGCCATCCACCCGGCTATTTGGGTTGCCGCGCTCCGGCGGCGGAAATATCCTGCCGGCATCCACCGGGAATACACCGCCGGCGTACCGCACTATCCCTCTTGTATCGTAGAGCAGCCCCCGCTGATTGTCAAGCCAGTCTTTTGAACGCGGATACTTCACTCCCCCGGAGAAATATCCGAATCGAAAAAAACGGGACCGGCGCTTGCGCGCCGATCCCGCCGAACGCCGGCCGAAAAAAAACGCCGGTTATACATTCCGATAATCGAGTTGCGACATATGTTCATACCACTTAAACCGCCGTTTGACCTCTTCCTGCGCGAGCGCTAAATACCGCTGCGCCCGCTGCGGATCGCTGTCGCGCAGCGCCCGATAACGGTTTTCCCCATAAATATATTCCTCCAGCGGAAGGCTCGGCGCCTTGCTGTCCAACTGCAGCGGATTTTTTCCCTCCGCCAATAAATCCGGATTATAGCGGAATAAAACCCAATGTCCCGACTGCACGGCTTTTTTCTGTTCATCCATGCCCTTGGTCATGTTGATGCCGTGGGCGATGCAATGCGTGTACGAAATAATCAGCGCCGGCCCGGCGTACTGCTCGGCTTCGGAAAACGCGCGGATTGCCTGCATCGGATTTGCGCCCATGGCGATGCGCGCGACATAAATATTCCCATACGTCACCGCCAACATGGCCAAATCTTTTTTAAACATCGGCTTACCGGCCGCGGCAAATTTCGCGATCGCGCCCATCGGCGTTGCTTTCGACATTTGTCCGCCGGTGTTGGAATACACCTCGGTGTCCAGGACCAGCACATTGACTTTCCGGCCGCAGGCAAGCACATGGTCCAATCCGCCATAGCCGATATCGTACGCCCACCCGTCGCCGCCGATAACCCACACGCTCTTGGCCACCAAATAATCGGCAATGATTAGAAGCGTTTTAGCCGGCGCGGATCCGGATTTTTTTTTCAGCACTTCCTTTAATTGGGCCACGCGTTGACGCTGCGCGTCGATTTCCGCGGGATTTTTTTGCGACGCCGACAAGAGTGCTTCAAAGAGCTGCGTATCGCTGGAATACTCTGGTGAAGACAGTA
>JAMWCB010000133.1 GCA_023819605.1 Candidatus Omnitrophota bacterium | reverse complement strand
GAATATTGTCGTGTCGGCAGTGTCTTTGCCCAGTGCGGATATACCGTTTATCCAGATTAGAAGTTTGCTGGAATCATTGACTTTTGTGGAAAGCCGTTTCCGGCAATGGACGATACAAAATGGAGAAATTGTCCTCCTGCGTTCTCCGACTAATGCGTTTGGCATTACGCAACTGACGCAAAGCGCTGTCCAGCAAATCGCGGAATGGATCGTGCGGTATAAAGGCGGAATTATCCGCTACGAGAAGATGCTGGAAAATTTGAAACCGGTGCATGATGAATTTTTTTCCAAGTACCGCGGTGCGCAGAGCGAGCAGGAAAAACGCGATCTCGTTAAGCAATTATGCGATAAGATCCGCAATTCCAAACAGTTTGTCGGACTGAATGTGTTCTATGCTTTAGCATATTGGCAGCACATGCAACCGATCTCCCTTATTGATGATATAATTCCCGCGATCGCGGATATCGCGCAGGAATTTGTCGTTCCGCAGGACAGCGGTCCCGGTGCATTTAAACCAGCCGGCTTTGCCGCAGCCCGGTCGCAGTTTTATGTGGAATATACGCGGTATAAATTATTATGCCATAAAAATGTCGTAGGGCGACGGACCGTGCAGGTGTTGATGGAGACAAGCGCAAAAAATTATGATGCCGCAGCGTTGTTAGGTATAAAAACATTGGAACAGTTCCAGATTGAAAAATTAGCGGAGTATATATCGACCCGAGCCAAGAAAGATAAAAAATTCAATCAATATATCGGTTATTCATATGCGGTTTGTTGGCTGAATGTTATTCGCCATCTGCGACTTGAGAAGGATACCTCAACCGACAGATGGGAATTGCGGGATCACCCGGATGCGAATGACAACGGCTTTGATACGATTCTGGCAACCGCGGCATTGTATAATGGGGGCTGGAAGACCGTACGGGATTCGCTGGAGCGCTATGGTCCGCAATGGTATCGGAACATGGTTGGCGTTACGAAAGATAATCCGCGTGAGCCGATTAATTATATTCGCCGGGTGTTAGAGTACCAGTTAATGGACAGTCCGGCGGTTTTAACTGAAAGTTATCAACTGTCCCGCGAATTGATTAAAGAACGCTATCAGCGCTTGATTATCCGCCCCGGCGTTTGGCCTACTGAATTTTTTGAACTGGATAAGAACTCCGCATCCGGTGTGTATCGCGATGTGTCGCGTACGGATAATTTTAACTATGAGCTGGCTGCCGCGTTGGCGGAAATCCTCGGCAGCGATTATGTCGATCCCTATATCTATTCGTATGGCGTAACCGGTTGGGCGGATAAGCTCTTTCAGGAAAATATTCAAACCACGGTCGGTTTGCTCGCCCAACGATTGGGGCCGGGCGTTTTATTGTATCGACCAGTTAATGCTGATACGCAGTTGCGGCAACTTTTGCACAAGGCGGGATACCAGGAAATGTTGAGTGCAATGGATCAGTTGATTTCTCCGCAAAGTCCGGCCGTAGTTCAGGATGATTCGCCGGCTCAGTCCCGGCCTGCAGCAATCGTTGGTGGCGCAGAGACGCGATGGCCTGCGCTGATCGGGGCTGGGGTTGCATTGCTTGCCGTCGGTTCTGTTATCGGCTGGAGGATGTCGCGAGACAACAAGAGTGTTTCGATGTTTGCCCCGCGGCAGCAGTCTTTGTTTTTACGAGGGCTTCAGGTGCTGCGGAGGCTTTTGACCGGCAGGAGCGGTACCCGTGCTATTAGGCAGGTAAATTCGCCGGGGACAAATCCCGCGCCGGATGCTGATTATGGGAAAAAAATCACTGTCGGCGGACTGTTCCGGCGTACTCCGATAATTCCTGACGAAATAACTCGTTTTTCTCAGAAAAATATTCGCCGGATATTGTACAATCAACCCGGGCAAGGATCCATCATACCGGTTCCGGTTGATGGTCGGAAAATAAATATGTCCGCCAATTTTCTTAACGTATCGATTTAATACTACTTAACGGAAAATAGCGGACACACTAGTAAACGATAGGGTGTTGAAAATTGAGGCAGGTCTGATTCCGTTATGATCGTCGAGGGAAAAGAGAAATGAGCAAGGGGCGATATAAAAAATTTGGAGAAGGATATTGTTGGTTTTTATTATTTGTGGCGGCGTGCAATCCGCTGCCTGCGGAAGGTGCGGTTTGCTCAAGACCATCCGATCGGAATAGATGCTGTTTGGCGCCGGGATTGGCATTAAGTACCGCGGGAGTCAGAGCCGGGATCGGTTGGGGTGTGGAAAAATTTATCGGACGGACCGTTGACACAAATGACGGTGTGTCGAACACTGATGCGGGAGGTCAGACACAGTTTGCATTGGAGGAAGATGAGCGCTATGAATGGCAATTAACCCTTTATAGCAGAAACAGCAATGAAAAAGCGATGATCCGTGACGTTATTCGCCGGGTGGGAATGTCGGTGGTGGCGCGTAATGTTTTGGATATTGGAGCCGGTGACGGCGCGGTTACGGAAATAGTTCGGAATATCGTCACGCAGTCGCTGTGGGTTGTTGAGCCGAATACAAAACAGGTGCCTGTCCTGCGAGCGCGGCTTTCGCCGGACAAGGAATCCTCGCCGTATGATCTGAAGATCGTCCATGGGCTGTGGCAGGAGGTATATGAAGATATCCCGCACGATTTCGATTTGATTATACTTTCGCATATGCTTTACTATATCGACCCCGGGGATATACCTTCTGTTTTAGAAAGCGTCGTATCGAAATTACAACCAGGGGGCACGTTAGTGATTGTCTTAAATTCGTTGCGGCGTGGAAGGCAAGTGCATGGTTCGTATTCGCATTTTATTCATGAGGTAGGTGATTCGCGCAAAGCTGTGCTTGAACCGCAAACGATGATCGGCAAAGTGCTGCGGCGGCAGGGATATAGTGTGGAAACGGTTCAAATATCCCCGGTCGTCGTGACGGGTTCTTTTGATGATTTTTTTGAAATAGGCCTTTTTTTGTTACTTGAGCCGGCAAGCGCATGGGATGATGCCGGCGTAAAAAAAATTAAGGATTACCTGCGTGGATGCGTGGTTGATGGTCGTTTTCAAATGTCTATGCCGCAGGATGTCCTCATTATTCGAAAAAATATAAATCCGTCAATACCCCAGCGTTTTTTTTCGATGCGAAATAGTACGCGGTATGAAATGCTCGATGCGGCGATATGAGCCGTTTCGGGGCACTCTGCCGAAACAAGACGCGCGTGTTGTAGCGCCGCGACGTCGAGATGTCGCATCGAGAGCGCGGCCGGTTGTTTGAGGTAAAAGAATTCGCGGTGAGCATGACGGTATAAGGCATAGAGATGGTGGACCAGAAGATACGAAGGTGCAGAAGGTGGCAAGCAAACAAGGAAAGAAGATGATAAATTGGCGGGGCTTTATGAGGATGGTTGGCCGGTCAGGGGTTTGATGTGAAATTGTTGTGCTTTTTCTTTTTTGCTTTATACACGCTAACCCGGATATTTCACCAGGAAGGTGAAATATCCGCCCGAAGGGCCGATAAATTAAATTGGTACGATTTAATTTCGCTATCGGGGTATGCCTGCACTTTTTACTCGTCTGAGACGAGTGATGAACTATGCGGGCTAATGAGTATCGAATCGGCGCCGGCCGTTGCGTGTGTGCCCGCCGCGCGGAGTGAAGCGGCGGTCCTTTCCCCGTCGCTGAGTATCGGCTGCGGCGAAATCCGGTCTATGATAGCCGGTACGACGGCTCATCAGCGTATTCCCGCGAAGCCATTTCGGTATATGACTGACCCGGAAAAGGCAGCTAAGCGCGCGGAAATTATGTTCGTACTTCAGGAATGCGGCTGGCAGATGAGCGATGCCGCTGCGCGATTACGTATGTCCGGCGATATGCTTCGGATTTGGATGAAGCGGTTCAATATTGCGCGTCCGCGAAATTATGAAAATTTTGATATGGCCGCGTTTGTCCGGCAATTAGCCGCAACCGGGGGCGATATCGATCAGGTCGTGCGGGAATTTGGCATAAGTAAATCAACTGCGCAGGAATGGTTGTACCGGCTGGGTTTGGACGCGGATAAAATTCGCTCCGGCCAATATACCGAAGAAAAATTGCTCGAACTTGTCGCGGCGAAGCAGAATCTGCCTCGCCGGGAAGCGATTATCGCTTCGCTGCAGCGGCAGCAGGGCGATGTGGCCGCTGCGGCAGAAACGCTTGGGTTGGACCCTGAGCAGCTTGCGTCGTTGATGGAGGAAAAAGGTATTGACGCGGCCGTGATAGCCGAAGAGGAGGAACGCCGTATTTTGGTGCATAGGCTTAAAGGCGTTAATGGAGATGTGTCGGTGTTGGCGCGGGAGGCGGGTCGCAATCCCGCGGTACTTGCCGCACAGGTCATGAGGTTGTCGATTGATTTGGATGCGATAAAAATGGAACGAAAATTACTTATTGCGGCTTTGACGTATACCGGCGGTAATCAGCAGGAAGCGGGAAAATTAATCGGCCTGAGTAAGAATACGATGACAAAATATGTTAATGCGCATCGTTTGGGGGATTTTGTTCAAGCCGTAAAGGACGACCATAAGCGTAACGGTGTGCGCGAGGCGAAAGATCAGGAGTATATTGGGGATGAGATCAAGGCTTTGCGACGGTTCCTGGCCGAAAAAAATAGTCAGAGTATTCCGCCACGTAAAAGCCGGATTGAAAAAAATGCGTTGATCCGCGCGCTCCGGCGGACACAGGGCGAAACCGTGAAAGCCGCACGGTTATTAGAGATGCACCCGCGTACCTTTCAGGCCAAGATGAAATTATATGGTCTGGATGGTATTCCCGTAAATCAGCTGCAGGAAGATATCCCGGGCGAGGAAAATATACGTTTTTTGGGGAAAATTTTTAGTGTGCCGCATAAATTTCAAAAACGGCATGACTTATTGCTCGCGATACGAGATATCTGCGGTTGGGGCGCTGTGCAGTATCGCGCCCGTGGGCCGCTCAGTTCCCGTGACCGGGTTAAAATGATCGATGCGGTGGTGGCGCTCTTATTGAGCAGATGCGAATTTGCGGACCGGGGCGCGCTCAGCCGTTTTTCCGAAGAATCGTTTGATTCGTATCTTCACTCGGTAGTCGCAGAAGAGATGTTCGGCAATCGCGAGGTCGCTCGTGGGGCATCCTCAGGCGGGGTGACGCTGTCGAAATCTTTGCGACCGATGGCGGCGTCACGGGATGCCGTGGCGGCTATGGTGCGGTCGCTTTAGCTATCCACCCGATCAGGATACAATTGGTTATATGGGTGATACGATGAACCTCAATACGCTCGTCGCTCGTCAAACATGGAGATTCCTATGAAACAATGGTATGAATCGTTATTTGAGAACTACGCACGCAAATACGACAAAGAATGCTTTGTTCAGGGCACTGTGGGCGAATGCGACTTTATCGAGCAGGAGATTAGCCGCGATAAATCTTTAAAGATCATCGATATCGGTTGCGGTACCGGTCGCCATGCGATTGAGTTAACGAAAAGAGGGTATAAAGTGACCGGAGTTGATCTTTCCGAGAATCAGATCAAAAGGGCACGGGAAAAGGCGCACGAGGCGGGGGTGATCATAGACTTCCAAACACAAGATGCCCGTAAGCTTCCCTTTGACGGTGAATTCGATCTGGCAATGATGCTCTGCGAAGGCGGGTTTTCTTTGATGGAAACCGATGAGATGAACTTTGAGATTCTCAGGAACGCGACAAAGGCACTTAAAAGTAAAGGCAAGCTCATTTTCACCACCCTAAACGGATTGTTCCCGTTGTTTCATTCGGTCAGTGACTTTTATAAGTCGGCGCAGAAGGAAGGCCAGTCCCAGTGCAAGGATTGCTCCTTTGATTTGATGACCTTCCGTGATCATAACACCGTTGTTTTTGAGGATGATTCCGGCAATAAAAGGGAGCTTAGATGCACCGAGCGTTATTACGTGCCCAGTGAAATCACGTGGCTTTTAAAGACGCTCGGATTTAAAAAAATTGACATCTTTGGCGCGAAGCTCGGAGCCTATTCAAGAAACGACAAACTGACCACTGATGATTTTGAAATGCTTGTTATCGCAGAATAATATCCGTTTCGGGGTATCCGTTTCGGGGTCTATCCGTTTCGGGGTCAGTATCCGTTTCGGGGTCAGACCTCGAAACTCGAGCGTGACCAGCGAAGGGCTGAGCATCTTGCGGGTGGAAAACCCGTCATGGTAAGAGCCGGAAGCCATGTAGCTGGTCCCGCCGATGGCGGGACTGGTTGGCGACAATGACTGGAAACGGACATTGTTGAAGCCCAACGACAAAGTCCCGCGTGGCGGGGCGAGCTACTATCCGGGTCGTAACGAACGTGAACGTAGAAGTAGCCTCGAAAGAGCAAACCTACTGGCCGAGTCTCTTCTAGTTGGATGAAGGCAGTATCCGTTTCGGGGTCAGACC
>JAMWCB010000010.1 GCA_023819605.1 Candidatus Omnitrophota bacterium | reverse complement strand
CCGAAATTAACCGCTTCGCTGAATGCATACCTCGTATTCACTAAATACGTCGTATTTTTATCGCGGGAATCATTTGCCAAATCAGCCGCATCCGGATCATCAACTCCGTAGGCAAGCGCAAATTTCCAGCTCTCAAACGGGCCAAAATCAACGCCAATCCAATAGCCGGATGCTTCAATTGATTTTAACAACGTCGTATTCGTTCCGTTGCCGATGCCGCCCAAAAACTCATCGACGTTCTCGCCTGTCCAATATTCACCTTTGAGCGCGATTTTATCCGCCACCGGCACATTCACATCAATACCGAACAAATTAACATCATAATCTTTTTCCGTGGCTGTTTCCGGATTACGCGTTTCTTTTCCCATCGCCGCGTTCAAACCAATCGTTGCTTTTTTCTCCGCAAGCAAGGGCATCGTGACTGCCGCGCGCGCCTGAAACCCCGGTAAACCGGAATCTTCACCGGTATCATTTATAAGCCCATTGGTCGCCTGAGCATCACCAATCGGACGGGTCAATGCCGCCTGCAACATCAATTTTGTATCATCCGAGAGGGCAATGCCTTTGCCAAGGCGCACCTGCGGACGACGATAGCCGACATTACCGCCATACCACATTACCGTATAATTAAACATCGTCGGAATCTGCGGCATCACCACATCCCAAGTCTGCCCCACCAATACATTAAAATCAGAATCCGGGAAAACCATATTAACATAAAGATGGCGCGTTCGCATTTCAGAGGTATTTTCCCCACCGCCAGGGCTAAGGAAATCAAATTCAATCAAACCGTTAGTTTCCACATCCTCATAATCCGGACCTTTAATTTTCAAGCCAAGGCGGGTATCTTTGGCGCCCAAATTGAACGCCGGAGCATCTTTGGCCGCGCCGGTTGCGCCTTCATTGACCACCCAATACGCAACATTTCCATTGTTAGTCGTCGAATCATCATACGACATATCGACTTTGACGAGTCCGTACACCGTGATCGGATATTTACTCTGCACTGAAGCCATATCTTCGGCAAAAGCCGGCGCGCACATCGCCACTGCGATAACCGCAGACACCAAAATCCATAATTTTTTCATCCATGTCCTCCTTGTGGTATTGCCTCGTAACCAACCATGATTACCCGCACGTAGTTGTGTGGGGTTGCCTCAGGTAATGTATTCAAGAACGTCACAGCTTCTGACTCAGAAAATCATCCCCCCTTTCTGCGTCAAATTGAAGCCTGATAAGTGACGATTGCGGGCAGGCAGTTCTCAACCCCTATTTCTAAATTACCAAAAAGTCTTTTTTTTGTCAACTGAAAAATGTCACACAAAGTTCACCGGCGCCGGGAAAAGAACTATGCTTTCACAACAAAATCCCTTGCTCACAATTTAAACCGGCACACAATATCTCTTAAATTCGCCGCCGTGCCGTCGAGCTGCTGGGCGCCGGCAGCCATTTCATTCATTGCCACATTTTGTTCTTCCGTCGATGAAGCCGCCTGCTCGGATACCGTCGCCGAATCACGCGCAATTGCCGCGATTTCCCGGATCGCACCGGAAATATCTTCCGTAGCGCGCAGCTGCTCATCGGTCGCGGTAGCGATACGGCTGACAATATCCAGGGCTTCGCCGGCGGCGGCAACAATTTCCTGCAGCGCCTCCCCGACACTACTCACTTGCCGCGTTCCCTCGGAAAGCTGTGAAATACTTGACTCCATTGCGGATACCGCCCGGACAGTCTGCTGCTGGATCTCCACCACCAACCGTCCGATACTCTTCGACGAAACCGCGGAATTTTCCGCCAGCTTACGGACTTCTTCCGCAACCACGGCAAAGCCGCGGCCGGATTCCCCGGCGCGCGCCGCTTCGATCGCGGCATTCAGCGCCAATAAATTCGTCTGATCGGCAATCTGGGTCAGCACATCGAGAATTTCAGTAATCTGCTGTGAGCGCGCGGCCAACTGCTTCACAACATCAGCCGCGGTATGAATACATTTATTCACCTCGGCCATTTTTCCAAACGTTTCCGTGGCCAAAATACCCCCGGCTTCGGCCGTTTCAGACGCCCGTTCGGATGCCCGCGTTGCCGCCTGCGCATTCGTCGCCACATCCCGCACGGAAAGCGTCATATTCCCCATGGTCGCCGCCGCGCTATCCACTTTTTGCGCCTGATTGACCACCCCGCTGGCGACATTGCGGATGGTATCGGCAATGTCGCGCGCCGTGTCGCGTACTTCATGAGTCGTTGCAGACAATCCTTTCGATGAATCGGAAACTTGTTCGGCAGAATCGCGCACTTGGCATACCAGCCCGTGCAACGTGCCGATAAACGTATTGAAGCTTTTCGCCAGTTCCGCTAATTCATCTTTCGTTTTGATCATAAACGACTGCGTCAAATCGCCGCCCCCAACCGCCAAAGCGGAAAGTAACCCGACCATCTGCCGCACCGGATTAGTGATGCCGCCGGCGATTATCTGCGCCACAAAAACCGTCACGATCATAATCACCCCGCCGAGAATCGCGATCAAATCTAATTAAGGTGCGGGCGCCGGATAAAAGTTCCGAAACCGGAATCGTCAGCCCGACCGACCATCCCAAATTTCGATACGGCCGGTAAAAAACATATTTATCGACGCCTTCATACGTATAACGGGATTTGCCGGTTTCCAGGGAACGCATTTGCGCGACGGCGGCGCGCAACGTTTCCGACGGCGAATTCGACAAATTTTCAACAAAAATTTTTTCTCGCTTGGGATGGGCGATTAACGTCCCGGCATTATTGATAATATATCCGTACCCGGTCTGCCCAAGCCGCAGCCCATTAATAAAATCAGTCACCTGCCCGCCGTCGATATCCGCCACGAGCAGCCCGATTGTATTTTTACCGTCAAATACCGGATAGCTTATGAGCAAAACCGGCGCCACAAATTCCGGCGAAACGTGCAGGTCAACGAAATAAATGCCTTCGCTGTTTAATGCCCGCGCAAACCAAGCTAAGGCGGTATAATTAATTTTCTTGCCGGGCGGCAGGTCAGCCGCCGAGATAACTTCTTTACCGTCCACCGTCACCAAACGGATATTTCTCAAATATGCGTGCGTCTTTAAATAATCTTGATAATAATTCCGCATCTGCGACATATCCGAATCGAATTCCGCCAAACGAAACGCCGTTCGCGCCGATTCCATTTTCGCCAATGCTTCCGTATTGTCGGCACCGACCCGGATCAGCCCTTCCATTTGCTCAATCGATTTATCTAAAATAGTGCGGACTTGGTCATCGGCAATGCGCAGAAAAGATGCGGCGGTGTTCCAATAGGCCAAAAGGCCGAAGAGCACCAGCGGAACAAGGGCAAGCGTACTATGGGATACAAATAATTTAAACCGCAGCTGCATTGACCGGAATACCTCCTTGGCGTTTATTCGTATACTCGCACCGTACATTTCAGTTTTTCGGACAATACCCCAATTGCCGCAGGAAAAAATCATCCTTTCGCCAGCGCTCCCGCACCTTGACCCACAGCTGCAAAAAAACACCCTGCCCCAAAAATTGTTCCATACGATGCCGGCTGGCGGTGCCGATCGTTTTCAGCATCGCGCCGCCGGCGCCGATCACGATCCTTTTCTGCGACTCCCGCTCGACATAAATCGTGGCGCCAATCACGATCTTACGGCCGGGATTCTCTTTAAACTCTTCCACGACCACTGCCACCGCATGAGGCACTTCCTCCTGGCAATGCAGCAATACCTGTTCACGGATAAACTCCGCCGCGATAAAACGCTGATGCCGGTCGGTGAGTTGATCCGCCGGATAATACAAAGGGCCTTCCGGCAAATGGGCGCGGATCTCCGCCAGCACCGCATCGATATTCTCGGCGTTGCGGGCGGAAACGGCAAACACCGCAATGTCCGGCACACGCTTCCGGCAGACTTCCCGCACCAGCGCAACCGTATCCGGAGACACGCGATCTATTTTGTTAATCAGCACCGCAGTCCAGACCCGCGGGCTGTGGCCACGCTGCCGAAGAAAATCCAATACCGCTTTGTCCTCGCTCCGAATCCCCGCTTCGGCGTCAACTACCGCCAGAACAATATCCGCGTCACTGCCGGCCTGGCGCGCGCTGGTCACCATCTGCTCGCCTAAGGCATGTTTGGGCAGATGCAGCCCGGGCGTGTCGACAAAAATTACTTGCGCCGAATCATCCGTGCGGATACCGAAAATCACATCCCGGGTCGTTTGCGGCTTCGGTGAAATAATCGCCAACGGCTCCTGGACAAAACAATTTAATAACGTTGATTTGCCGACATTGGGCTTGCCCAACAAGGCCACATATCCCGATTTAAATTCACGCATACCGATCGCTCTCGCTTTTTCCGGGGAATTTTCCGCCGAATACCCTGCGCCCGCCATAGTCATGTTCTCAATTTTTGCAAAAATTGTTCGCACGGCAGGCAATTCAAAACATCCGCCGCCTCCAGCCCGCCGCGTCGCGCTATACCGACGCCCAATTCCATATGCGCGCACTGCGCCGTATCGTGACTATCCGTGCCGATGACCAGTTTTACGCCGGCCTGTTTTGCCAAGCGGCAATGCGCGCCATCCAAATCCAGCCGTTTCGGGGAGGCGTTGATTTCCAAGGCGGTGTGTGTCCGGCGCGCCGCCGATAAGATACGCTCAAAATCAAGCGCATACCCGGCGCGTTCACCGAGCAGCCGCCCCGTCGGATGCACTAATATATCGACATACGGATGTTCCAACGCATGGACGATCCGCTGCGTCAATTGTTCCTGCGGCTGGCGAAAACCGCTGTGCACCGCCGCCAGGACCACGTCCAGTTCGCGCAGAACCGTATCTTCAAAGTCAAGGTTTCCGCCGGCGGTAATGTCGACTTCCGCGCCGCAGAGAATGCGAAAATTTTTCAGCTGTTTATTCAACTGCCGGATTTCGTCCATCTGGCGGCGCAGATCATCCGGCTTTAAGCCGCGGGCAATGCCTAAGCTCTGCGAATGGTCGGCAATGACCATATATTCGCACCCGCGCGCCTGCAACGCCTGCGCCATAGCCCGAATCGACTGCCGGCCATCCGACCACTGCGAGTGTACGTGCGTATCCGCGCGAATATCCGCGGCAGTGATCAGGCGCGGTAGATTCCCGGCCGCGGCCTGCTCCATTTCTCCCTGATCCTCGCGCAACTCCGGAGCGATCCACGGTAAATCGACGGCCTGGTACACCGCCTCTTCCGAAGCAGCCGCCAGGGGCTGTTCGCGGCCTTCGGCAAAAACCCCGTACTCATTAATCTTCAACCCGCGGCGTTTGGCAAGTTCCCGCAGGCGCACATTATGCGCCGGCGAACCGGTAAAATACACCAATGCCGCGCCGAAACATTCCGGCACAACGACCCGAATATCCACCGGAAATCCGCGGTGCGTGCGCAGGGAAATCTTGGTCGGCCCCTGCGCGATAATTTCCGCGCAGGCCCGCAGCCGCGGGAGCGCGTCGATCACCGCCGGCGGCCGGGCTGCCGCAACGAGGATATCGATATCATGCACAGTTTCCCGCCGCCGGCGCACACTGCCGGCAACCGCCGATTCCCGCACCCCCGGAACCAGGGATAACTCCTGCCGGATCTCCGCCGCTATCTCATCGGCCTCCGCCAATAAGATACGGCCGCTGCCCTGGCGAATCAGCGCAATCCCTTCCAAAATATGCTCCTCGGTTTTATCTTTGATTCCGGCCAACGCGCGCAAGCGATGGTTATGCGCCGCCTGCTCGAGCGCGGCGATGTCCGCAATACCGAGTTTATCATAAAAAAGTTTCGTCCGCTTCGGCCCCACGCCGGGAATCCGGACAATGTCCAACAACCCGGCCGGCACGGCGTGCTTTAATTTTTCATAATCGCCCAGCGAACCGGTGCGGGAAAATTCCAAAATTTTCTGCGCTAAATCATGGCCGATCCCCGGCAGATGCTTGCCGGCGACCAATAATTCCGCCGCATTTTCCGGCGTATTTTCTAATAATTGAGACGCCCGGCGGTACGCGCGCACCCGGAAAGCATTTTCTCCCTGGATTTCCAAAATATCGGCAATCGCATGAAAAATATCCGCGATTTCTTTATTTACCATCGCTGACTCCGCGTTGTTCAGAACACCGCCTTCCCCGTAACCTGAAGAAACACCGCCGTACCAGGGCCGGCACCCAAAACCGCTGCCGCCGTTGACGCTATTTTCCAAATGATCACCGCCTTCATCTCGGCGGCATACGGGTCGGCGAGGCCAAAATCGGTCAGTAAAGCGATGCAAGGCGCTGTGCTGCTCATTGCCTATTCCCGTAGGTCAGGTTCTGGGCAAAATCGCGCGCGCGTTGAATGCGCAGCCAGAGAGGGTCCGTACCTAACACGGTGCGCGCCGCCCACGCCGGCGGCCGCAATTCCGTCGCCGGAGACGCGCTTAACCGCATCATCAGCGACAGAAAGGCCTCGGCGTTCTGTGTAAAAATCAACGCGTAACGGTCAGCGCGCCGCTGAAAAACCCGTTCAAAAAAATTGCCGATGACGAATGCGCTCATTCCGGCAATTAAGAAATAAGCGGCCAGCAGCGGAAAACCGGCGATGTCGAACAACGTGGCGAACCCGTGCGCACGGCTGGTCTGCTCCAGTAGAAATTTCGCCGCGCCGACGACGGCGGCGATACGCACGATGCGGATAATCAAACGCTTCCACGTATGTCCTAAATAATACCGCGCGATTTCAAATGTTAGCAGCATTTCGATCTCTTCGGCCGCGTAACCGGACTGCAGTTGTTTGCTCAAAACCAGCAGCGTTTTCCCGGATTGCCGGAACAGCAAAACACGCGGCAGCGCGTGCTCGTCCGGCAGCTTCCCCCACCGTACTTCCTGAATATCGAAGCCGGCAAATTCCGCTTTGCGGATCAACCGCTGCGCCAGGAGGGTATCCGCGCACGGTTCATCCGCGTGCGGAAACATTCGCGCCAATCGGGCGCGATAGAACCAGCCCAAATCAACAAGCACGGCAACAACCGTCACGTTAATCCACCACGTGGCAATGTACGTTTCGATAAAAAGATACATGATCTGCAGCGCCAGAAAAAACACCCCGAACCGACGGATTTCCCGGCTCTTTATGCCGGCAAGCCACTCTAAAAAACGCGCCGGCCGATCCGGCGCGCAGCGGCGCGGCAGCCAGAATTCTTCATACACCGTAACCCCGAAGAGAAACACAAAATACCCCGCGTAAAAAACCACGGAATATACGGTAATCATGATCACCGAACTTTCGCTGAATTTTTTAATCGCCGCCGCCAGCGGCGAAGAAAAACTGACCACCATGATCAGCAGGTAGGACAGCGTCAAGCAAAAACGCGCCAGCCGCGCGTAAAGTTTGTGACGATACAATGCTCCCGGACTCAACGGATTAGACATCGGGCTGCTGCTCCCGGCGCGCGGTTTCCCGTACGCCGTTAAAAAAATCAATCGCCGTTTTCGAACGATAGTCCGGATACGTCCATTCCCAGGGAATAAACGATTTATTGCGGAAACGCAAGGTTACTTCCGCAAACATGCCATCCCCTATATATACGCGATGTTGATGATCTTTGGTTGAAGCCAGCACCAGTTTAGCCACGGTCAGGTACCCTGGGTCGATATTAATTCGGCGCGCGCCGCCGCTGATGTACGCCTGTTCCAGGCGATTGGTTTCGTGTTTTATCTGCGCCAACGCTTCCGGCCGGATCCGCGCGGCGAAGGCCAGAAACTGCCGCTGCAAGCCAGCGCCCATTTCCGCCGCATAATATTCGGTAAAATCGAACGGGATACACTCGCTCTGCGCGACAAGCGGCCCCCAAAGCTCGGCCAACTGCGCACGCACCGGCGGAAACAGATCAGCGCTGCCGATCAAACCGGCAATGAGCATGACCGGATCATGTATGCGCGGTACTCCCATGACGGCATCTTCCTCTCCGCGCCGGCGGATCTATGCCTGCCGAAACGTTTTTTTGATCATTTTCAGATTATCCTGACCGAAGCGTTCTAAACAGGCATCGGTCAAAACGGTTGCGGCCATGGCCTCGCCGACGACCGCCGCCGCCTCGACTGCGGCGATGTCCGAACGCTGTACCGAAGCCGGCACGGTTTTTTTCGACTTCACGTCAACGGTCGGCAGCGGCTTTTGCAGCGTGGCGATGGGTTTCATCGCGCAGCGGCAGACCAGCGGCTGGCCGTTGGTCATGCCTCCTTCCAACCCGCCGGCATTATTCGTCCGGCGGTAATAACCGCGTCCCTCCTGATAATAAATCCGGTCATGCGCCTGCGACCCGTACCGGTCGGCGGCGGCAAAACCCAATCCGAATTCCACCCCCTTGACCGCCGGGATAGACACCAACGCCGCGGCAAGACGCGCATCGAGCCGCCGGTCATACTGGACATAACTGCCCAGGCCGACCGGCAGATGTTCGGCAATAACCTCAAAAATGCCGCCGAGCGTATCGCCTTTCTTCCGGGCGCGGTCGATGCGTTTGCGCTGCGCCGCCCGGTTCGTACAGCCGCCGACCGATACGGTGCGGCTGCGCAGGGTAATGCCCAATTCGCGCAGGAACAGTTTACACAACGCTCCGGCGGCAACCCGCGCCACGGTTTCCCGCGCCGAGGCCCGCTCCAAAACGCAACGGCCGTCCTCAAAATCATATTTATGCATACCGGCTAAATCCGCATGCCCCGGCCGCGGCGCCGTAAACCCCGGCAAATCATCAATACTGCAATCGCGGTTGGGAACGAGCAGCGCCACCGGGCTGCCGAGGGTGCGGTTATTTTTGATCCCGCTGAGGATACGCGCCGTATCTTTCTCAATGCCCATCCGCGCACCCCGGCCGTACCCCTGCTGCCGCCGCGATAATTCTTGATTGATAAAATCGGCATCGACCGCCAACCCGGCCGGCAGCCCTTCGATTAAAGCCAACATGCATTCGCCATGGGACTCACCGGCGGTCAGCCATCGTATCATGCGACGCCTCCTTGTTCACATCCAAAAAACCGCATCGATAATCGTGCGGCCGTATAACATAGCCAAAAACGCCGCCAGCGACAAATACGGCCCATACGGAATTACCTCCGCGCCATGCCGCAGGCGGGCGATAATCCCCACCACCGCGCCGAAAAACGGCGCCAAAAAAAAGACCAACAAAGCCAGTTGCCAGCCTAAAAAAGACCCGACCATCGCCAAAAATTTCACGTCGCCGCCGCCCATAGCTTCTTTACGGAACAAAAATTTGCCCAACTCGCCGATTAAATAAATGCTGCCACCACCAGCGACAATCCCCCAACCGCTTTCCCGCACCCCGGCGATCCAGCCGCTTACCCCGTGCAACTGCGGCAGCAGCGCGCTCAGCACAGCCCCGACAACGATGCCGCCGAGGCTAATTTCGTCCGGGATGATCTGAAACTCAAAATCGATAAACGTCGCGACGATCAGGCCGCAGGCCAACAGGCTATACACGAAAAACTGCGCGGTAAACCCCAGGCGCGCATAAAGCACTGCCGCCACTATCGCCGTGGTCAGTTCGACGATAAGATAACGCGCGGAAATAGCTTGACGGCACCCGCGGCAGCGGCCGCGGAGGAACAGGTAGCTGAATACCGGAATATTATCAAACCAGGCGATCATTTTTCCACAGTGCGGACAAAACGACCGGCGCGGCTTATTCACGGTAAATTCGGCGGCGGCGCGGAAACAGTCAAAAATCCTCCCGCGCGTCTCCGGCAACAACTGCGGCAGATCCAACGCCGCGCCGTTAGCCAGACCAAAAAATTTTTCGGTGATCATCGCCTCTTCGTCGAGATACCCTTTCCGCCGAAGTTCTTCCCACAATTTTTCCGAATCGTCGACGATCCCCTGTAGTTCACGCGCCGTCACCCGGCCGGTGCGCGGCAGCCGGTAAATACACACATTGAGAAAGCTGCCGACCATCAGCGCGCCGCCGAAAATCAACGCCGCCGTGAGCATGTCCATCATTTGTTCATCTCCTTCGCCAATGCCTGCCGCATCACTGCTTCCGGCGCGGGCCGCCCGATCCAGCGCTCAAAAGCCTCCATCCCCTGGTACAACAACATCGAAATTCCGTTGCTGACGGCAAACCCTTGCTGCGCGGCCATGCGCAGCAAAGCCGTCTGCGGCGGATTATAGATAACATCGTAAATAAAGGCGCCCGTTGGTAACCAGTGCGGTTCGACGAGAAGAGGATCCGTCGGCTTCATACCGATCGGGGAGGTGTTTACCAATAAATTCACCGCCGCCGCGCACAGCTGCCGCACCGTCGAAACCGCCGTTGACCGGCAGGCCGGAAATTGCCGCTGCATCCGCTCGGCCAACGCCGCGCTCTTCTGCTCGTCGATATCATAAATCGTCAGGCAACGGCAACCCCGCTCGGCCAACGCCGCGGCCGCCGCCCGCGCCGCGCCGCCCGCGCCGATCAACCCCGCCACGGACACATCGATACGCAGTTCGCCGATATGACGCGAAAATCCCAGGCAATCGGTGTTATATCCGTACAGATCCCCCGCCGCCGTAACGCTAATGGTATTGACCGCGCCGATTGCCGCGGCTTCCGCCGAACAGCCGGATAGCGCGGCCATTGCCTGTTCCTTATGCGGGATCGTCACATTGACGCCGGCAATGCCCTGGCGCGGCAGAGATTTCAAAAATTCCAGCAAGCCGGCCGGCGGCACTTCGAACAATTCATAACCGGCGTTCAACCCGTAATGAACAAACGCGGCATTATGCATTGCCGCGGAAAAACTATGCGCGACCGGATACCCGACCAACCCATAGCGCATCAACGGCGCGCTCACAGACAAACCCGCTGTTTGGCCGCGCAGCGGCAGAGGTGGCGATTAATCGCGTTCAGATAGGCTTTCACCGAAGCTTCGATGATATCCGTGCTGGTGCCGCGGCCGGATATTTCCTGCCCGGCGATACCCAGTTTTACGGTCACCACTCCCATCGCGTCCTTTCCGGCGGTCGCCGCCTGAATCGCGTATTCCAGGAGCGCCGCGTTCACCTTGATCGTTTTTTCAACCGCCCGGTAACAGGCATCCACCGGCCCGTCACCGCTGGATTGCGCGCTGACCGCTTTATTCTGTTTTCTCAAACGCACGGTTGCGCGCGGCTGGATATGCGTGCCGCCGCAAAATTCCACGGACTCAAGCCGCCAGACCAGGGGCAATTCCTGGAGCTGTTCTTCGACGATACTGACCAAATCTTCTTCAAAAACCTCTTTCTTTTTATCCGCCAGCGCTTTAAAACGCCCAAAGGCGTTCTGCAACTGTTCTTCCGGCAAATCGAACCCCATCTCCCGCAAACGCTGCGCTAAGGCATGCCGGCCGGAATGCTTGCCGAGAACCAAATTTTCTCCGGTAAACCCCACATCTTCCGGACGGATAATTTCATAGGTCCGCCGTTCTTTGAGCACCCCGTCCTGGTGAATCCCTGACTCATGCCGAAAAGCGTTGCCGCCGACAATCGCCTTATTCGGCGGCACGACAAAACCGGTCAATTTACTGACCAAACGGCTGGTTTTATATATCTCGCGGGTGCGGATCGCCGTGGCAATACCGGGAAATGCATCGGCTCGGGTGTTCAAGCTCAACACCAGCTCTTCCAAAGCCGCGTTGCCGGCGCGTTCGCCGATGCCGTTAATCGTGCATTCAACCTGCCCGGCGCCGTTCTTCACCGCAGCCAGCGAATTGGCCACCGCTAAACCCAAGTCGTTATGGCAATGCACGGCAATCACCGCGCGGTTGATGTTCGGCACCTTATCGCATAACGCGCCGATCAGCGCGCCGAATTCATCCGGCTGCGCGTAGCCGACGGTGTCCGGAATATTCACCGTTGCCGCGCCGGCCTTAATCACCGCTTCCACCACCCGGAATAAAAAATCCGGTTCCGTGCGGGACGCGTCTTCCGGCGAAAACTGTACATCGTCGGTGAACTGCCGCGCGTAGGAAACCGCCTGCACGGCTAATTTGACAATTTCCGCTTCGGCTTTTTTCAACTTATACTTCATATGAATTTTCGACGTCGCCAGGAATACGTGAATCCGCTGCCGCCGCGCGGCTTGCAGCGCTTCCGCGGCGGTGTCGATATCTTTGTGCAGCGAACGCGCCAGGCCGCAAATCGTCGCGCCGCTCACCCGGCGGGCGATCAACTGCACGGCCTGAAAATCGCCCGGTGAAGATATCGGAAAACCCGCTTCGATGACATCGACACCCAGGCGCACCAATTGCTGCGCGATTTCTAATTTTTCCGAGCCGGTCAAACCGGCGCCGGGCGCCTGCTCGCCGTCGCGCAATGTCGTATCAAAAATAATGATATTCCGTTTTCGTTTATCGGCCATACGCAACAACCCTTCCTGCCGCCTTCCGGCGCATGTCTGCGCCGCGCCGGCCGCGGCCGGATTCAGCTTACACTTCCTTGGCATCGATCCATTTCATCATCTTCCGGAGCTTGCGGCCGACCACCTCGATCGGATGATTCTTTTCCGCCGTTTCCATCGCCTGAAAATTCGGTTTGCCCTGCTTGCACTCGTGGATAAATTCTTTGGCGAAACTTCCGTCCTGCACCTCGACGAGAATTTTTTTCATTTCCTGCTTCGTCGCATCGGTGATAATCCGTTTACCGCGGGTCAAGTCGCCATACTCGGCCGTATTGGATACCGAATACCGCATATAGCTGATGCCCCCCTGGTAGAACAAATCGACAATCAGCTTCAATTCGTGCAGGCATTCAAAATACGCGATTTCCGGCTGATATCCGGCTTCGGTTAATACCTCGAACCCTTTTTTCACCAATTCGGAAACGCCGCCGCAGAGCACCACTTGCTCTCCGAACAAATCGGTCTCCGTTTCTTCTTTAAACGTGGTTTCAATAATGCCGCCGCGGGTTCCCCCGATCCCTTTGCCGTAAGCCAGCGCGATATCCTTTGCTTTGCCGGTCGCATCCTGAAAAATGGCGATCAGGCACGGTACGCCGGCGCCTTTGACATATTCGCTGCGCACCAGATGGCCGGGCCCTTTCGGCGCAATCATGAACACATCAATCGACGGATCCGGCACAATCTGCTTGAAATTGATATTAAACCCGTGCGAAAACATGATTGCTTTGCCGGCGCTCAGATGCGGCTTCAAATCCTTTTCATAAAGCTGCGCCTGAAATTCGTCCGGCACGAGAATCTGAATAATATCGGCTTTTTTCGCCAATTCCGCCGCGGCCAGCGGCGCAAACCCGTGTTTTTTCGCCAATTCCGCGTTCGGCGTTCCCGCCAATTCGGAAACAATCACCGACAAACCGGAATCGCGTAAATTCTGCGCCTGGGCATGGCCCTGGCTGCCGTACCCGATAATTCCGATTGTTTTATTTTTCAAAACCGTCAAATCCGCGTCGCTGTCGTAATAAATTTTTGCCATAGACTGCTCCTTCCCTGCTCTCTGTTCGTTCCAAACAAATGCCGCCCGCCGGTTTACCGCATCCGCTGACGGGCTTTTTCCACCAATACCAGCAACTCCTGCTCGTCGAGAGTATGCTTTAACGCTTCGCTAAACGTAATTTCACCGCCGATCACCAAATCGCACAAGGACTGATTCATCGTGTTCATACCGTACTTGCGGCCGGTTTGAATCAGCGAATACAATTGGTGCACCTGGTTTTCCCGGATCAAATTCTGAATCGCCGGAATAACCGTCATCACTTCCATCGCCAGGCAGCGCCCCTGCCCGCGGGCGTGCGGAATCAGCTGTTGGACAATGACGCCCAGCAGCACCAGCGACAATTGCACGCGAATCTGCTGCTGTTGATGCGCCGGGAACACATCAACAATCCGGGTAATCGAATTAACCGCGCTGCCGGTATGCAAAGTTCCGAAAATCAGATGCCCGGTTTCCGCCAGGGTCAACGCCGCCTGAAACGTTTCCAAATCGCGCATCTCGCCGACCACGACGATATCCGGATCCTGCCGGAATACATGCTTGAGCGCTTCCTGAAACGACAGCGTGTCGCTGCCCAACTGACGTTGATTAATCGTGCATTTATTGTGCCGATGCAGATATTCTATCGGATCTTCGATGCTGACGATGTGCGCCCGCCGGGTTTTATTGATATAATCGATAAGCGCCGCCTGCGTCGTCGACTTTCCGCTGCCGGTCGCGCCGGTAATCAGCACCAGCCCGGTCGGCTTATCCGCGAATTCTTTGACGATCGACGGCAGCCGTAAATCTTCCATGGTCGGGACCCGGAAGGGAATAACCCGCGCCGCCATCGCGATCGAACCCCGCTGATAATACAAATTGACCCGGAAGCGGCTCAGATCCTGAATCCCACAGGAAAAATCCAATTCCCGCGCCTGCTCGAACCGGCTGATCTGTTGCGGCGTCAATAAACTATAGGCCAGGTGTTGGATCGCCTCCGGCGTCAGCGCATCGCCGTCGGTATACACTAATTGCCCGGACAGACGCAATTGCGGCGGGATGCCCACCGTCAAATGCAAATCCGAGGCCCCGCGTTCGACAATCAGCCGAAGCAGTTGTTCCATCTCCATCATCGCCACCTTCATCCGCCGCAACCCGGCCGGTAACACATCCGCGCGCGTTATCTCCGAATCGCCTCAACACCCGATCGCGATCCGCCCGGTTCTAACCAATTCTTTCACCGTGCCCACGCCTTTGAGCGCTTCCACCAGCTCATTCATCCGGGCATACGTTCCCACCGCTTCAATAATTGTTTCTGTATCCTCCTGGGAAAGAACCGTCGCCGCGTATTTTCCGATCAATGCGGACAAAGACTTACTTTCAACCGGATTCTGCACCTTAATCAACAACAATTCGCGCTCAAAAAAATCCCGGCGGGTCAGGTCAACCACGCTGATCACATCGATGAGCTTATTGAGCTGCTTTTTAATCTGTTCCAGAATGCGCTCGTCCGGCGCATTGGCCACAATCGTCATGCGCGACATCGTCGGATCATTGGTTTCGCCGACGGCCAATGAGTCGATATTAAACCCCCGCGCGCTGAACAAGCCGGAAATCCGCGCCAATACGCCGGGCTTGTTTTCCACTAAAACGGAAATAGTATGTTTCATCGCACGCCGTCTCCTTTTTCAGGCCATCCCGATCATTTGATTGATCGCCTCACCGGCCGGCACCATTGGAAAAACGTTCATATCCTCTTCCACGATAAATTCCAACACGACGAGATTCGGAATGGCGATCGCTTCTTTGATCGCTTTTTTCACCTCAGATTTCTTCTCCACCCGGATACCGGCCGCCCCGTAACTTTCCGCAAGCTTGACGAAATCCGGACTGGTGATCGGCGTCGCCGCATAGCGGCGTTTATAAAATAATTCCTGCCACTGGCGAACCATTCCCAAATACCCGTTATTTAGTATCGCGACTTTAATATCGATTTTATTAGCCATCGCCGTGCCTAATTCCTGAATATTCATCTGAATCGAACCGTCGCCGGCGATATCAAACACCAGCTTATCCGGCCGGCCGATCTTCGCGCCGATGGCTGCCGGCAAGCCGAACCCCATGGTCCCCAAACCGCCGGAAGAAACCCACCGGCGCGGTTGCGTGTACCGGTAATACTGCGCCGCCCACATCTGGTGCTGGCCAACCTCCGTACAAATCACGGCGTCGCCGCCGGTAACCTCATAAATCTGCTCGATGACATACTGCGGGCTGATTTTCCGGGACGGCTTGTATTCCAACGGGTGTTTTTTCTTCCATTCCAGAACCTGAGCCAGCCATTTTGCCGCGTCCGGTTTCTTGACCAGCGCGTTCAACGCCGCCAGGCCGCGCCGGGCATCGCAGACAATCGGAATATGCACCGCGACGTTCTTGCTGATCGCCGACGGATCGATATCGATATGGATTATTTTCGCGTCCGGGGCGAATTTATCCACGCGTCCGGTAACGCGGTCGTCGAACCGCGCGCCCACGGCGATAATCACGTCGCTGTCCATAATCGCGTGGTTGGCCGCCACCGTGCCGTGCATGCCGAGCATGCCGACCGATAAATGATGCGTGCCGGGGAAACCGCCTAACCCCATCAGCGTGGTCGTCACCGGCGCCTGCAGAGCTTCGGCCAGCGTTAACAATTCCTGATGCGCGCCGGAGAGGATCACGCCGCCGCCGGCATAAATGATCGGCCGCCGGCTCTGAGAAATCAATTTCGCCGCGCGTTTGATCTGGCCGGGATGCGGATCATAGGTCGGTTTATACGAACGCAGACACACTTCACCGCAAACCGGATCGGCATCGTATTCCTGCATCTGGATATCTGCCGGGATATCGACCAGCACCGGCCCCGGGCGCCCGGTCGCGGCGATATGAAACGCTTCGTGAATCGTCCGCGCCAAATCCGCGATATTCTTGACCAAATAATTATGCTTGGTAATCGGCCGCGTTATGCCGGTCATATCCGCTTCCTGAAACGCGTCGTTGCCGATTAAATTCGTCTTCACCTGCCCGGTAAGCGCGACCAGCGGAATGGAATCCATATACGCGGTGGCCAGGCCGGTAACGATATTTGTGGCGCCGGGCCCGGACGTCGCCAGGCACACGCCCACCCTGCCGGTGGCGCGGGCATAACCGTCGGCGGCATGCGCCGCTCCCTGTTCATGCCGCACCAGAATAAAACGCAACGGCGCGTCATAGAGCGCGTCGGTCAACGGCAAAATCGAACCGCCCGGATAGCCGAAAATAACCTGCACGCCTTCCTGCGCCAACGCATCGACAATAATCTGCGCACCTTTTTTTTTCATAATCACCCGCTGAAGTTATCGTGAAAATTCATCCCGCAATATCGCGCCCTGACTGGCCGACGAGACCAGCGCCGCGTACCGTTTCAACCAGCCGCTTTTCACTTTCGGCGCCGGATGCTTAACCGCGCGCAACCGGCTGCGAATTTCCTTTGCCGGAACCTGCAGCTCAAGTTTGCGGTTTGGAATATCGATGAGAATCGTATCGCCATCGCGCACCGCGGCGATCGGACCGCCGGCGGACGCTTCCGGAGATATATGCCCGATGCACGGCCCGCGCGTGCCGCCGGAAAATCTTCCGTCGGTAATCAAGGCCACCTCGTCTCCCAAGCCCATACCCATAATCGCCGCGGTCGGCGCGAGCATCTCCCGCATCCCCGGGCCGCCGCTCGGCCCTTCGTAGCGAACAACCAGCACGGTTCCTTTTTTTACGTCGCCGTTTAAGATATCTTTCATCACCGCTTCTTCGCTATCATAGACCACGGCTTTGCCGCGAAAACACCGCATCGCCTCGCTGACTGCCGATTGTTTGACCACCGCTCCCTCCGGCGCAAGATTTCCGAACAGTACGGCAATGCCGCCTTCGGCGGCAAACGGCTGTTCCGCCGAACGAATAACCGCTTCGTCCGCAACCACCGCTGCCGCAGCGATGGCTTTAATCGACTGGCCGGACACCGTCGGATTATCCTGCAAATACTTGCGCAGCCGGTTCAGCACCGCGGGAATACCGCCGGCAAATTCCAAATCCTCCATATAATACGTTCCGCCCGGCAGCAAACTGGTAATGCGCGGCGTCCGCCGGCTCAATTCATCAAAACGCGCCAGCGGCAAATCCACGCCGCACTCATGCGCGATAGCCATCAAATGCAGCACCGTGTTGCTGGAACCGCCCAGGGCCATATCCACGACGATCGCGTTTTCCAGAGCGGCGCGGTTCATAATTTTCTTCGGCAGGAAATTGTCCCGCACCAGTTGCACAATACGTTCGCCGCTGGCTTCCGCCAATCGTTTTTTCCGGGCCATGCCGGCTAAGGCCGTCGCGCAGCCGGGCAGCGACATGCCGATTGTCTCCGTCAAACAGGCCATGGTATTCGCCGTATAGAGCCCTTGGCATGACCCCTGCCCCGGGCATGCTTCCATTTCCAGGCAGGAGACGTCCTGCGCGCTGATTTCGCCTTTTTTCGCCTTGGCCAAGGCTTCAAACGTATCGCTGACCAGCGAAAGGCGGCGGCCGCCGAAATGCCCGGCGAGCATCGGCCCGGCGGTCACGACGATCGTCGGCACATTCAACCGCGCGGCGGCCATGAGCATGCCTGGAGTTATCTTGTCGCAATTCGTCAGGCAGACCAACCCGTCCGCGCAATGCGCCTTGACCACCGATTCCACGGAATCGGCAATCAGTTCGCGGGAGGCCAAGGGATAATGCATGCCTTCATGGCCCATGGCAATGCCGTCGCAGATGCCCGGCACCCCGAAAAAAAACGGCACGCCGCCGGCCGCGCATATCCCGCGTTCGATAAACCGCTCCAAATCGCGCATGCCGACATGCCCGGGAATAAAATCATTAAACGCGCTGGCCACGGCGATAAACGGTTTATCCAACGCGGAGCGGGAAATACCCGTGCCGAACAACAGCGCCCGCTGCGGCATTCGCTCCAATCCCTGCTTAATTTTATCACTACGCATCATTCACCTCATTTCGGTTAGCCCGGATATTTCACCAGGAAGGAGAAATATCCGGGCTAAGTGAGCTTCATTATATACTGATTTCGCTAAAAAAACAAAAAAAAATGACGGCGACCTGCAGTCATTTTTTACAATACTCAACGCTCGCCGCCGGCTGAGCGGTAACCCGGCTAATTATTAACGAGAATATTTATTTTCCCGCAGCCTTCTGTCCACGGCTCTAAAGCCTTTCCCACCGCCATGCCCGGTTCGATATCCCGGGAGTTCGCGCGCATCGCGTGGCCGGGTGTCGACGAAGAGACCAATACGTCGCCGCGTTGAATCGGCCCGTTTTCCGTGGTCACTTTACAGGGAACGATACCGGCGAGCGCCAACGGACGGCGTTGGGCACTTTCTCCGCCCAGTGTAAACGCAGGCTGTGTAGAAATCACCCCCGCGACTGCCGGGTCAAAACGCCGCGACGTTTTCACCAGCCAGCCGTTGTCCTCCACGGCGCTGATCGTAACCACATCCCCGCTTTCGACATCAACGCAGGGCATGCTTTCCGCGATATCCCACACATGGTTGCCTTGATTGGGCTCAGTCGGAGGATTCCCCCACATAAATATTTGGCCGGTTGTATAGATACTATGCAAATACGCTTGCACATGTGAAAGCCAACTTGTATCAACCCATGTCCTTGAAAAATCAATAAAGTATTTATTGCTCCAACCGCGCACTCGGCCGGGCAGCCACAACGTATGATCGATAATCAAGGTGTTGAACCGCGAAACCGCGTTACCGTCTACCCAATATCGCCCATCATTATAATCAAAAAAAGCGCGCGAACGGCATTGATCCATAACCCCGGAGGGGAACGCATAGTAATTTTGCAATAAAACGTTTTGCGCCGTCAATTGCGACTGGGCGAGCGTCGCCCGCCACAAGCCGGCAATTAACACGATTGCCAACGCAAAACCGATATATTCACCGTGCGTCCGCAAAAAATGAACTATGCGCATATGCCCATCCTCGGCCGAATCTTCCAGCGCTACTGTTTATTTACCAAAATATAAATTTGCCCGGTTCCTGCCGGCAGGGGCTGCAGCGCCTTACCGACGAGCATTCCCGGCCGCACGTTCCGGCGCTCCGCGCGCATGGCATGGCCGGCGCTTGCCGCGGAAACGAGCATATCCCCCGGAACAATCGCCCCGTTCTCCGCGCTGACCTTGCAACGGACGACGCCGGCCAAAGCAACCGGCTGCTTGCCGGCTTCCGGGCCTAAATGCAATTTCGGGTCTTCGGAAATAACGCCGGCAACCCGCGTATCGTAGGCCTGCGTTGACCGGACCACCGTTAAATCTTCGTCCGGACTGACGATCACGACGTCGCCGGGTCCGCCGTCGCGACACAACATACCCTCGGCCACATCATACACATGTTTACCGGCATACGGCGCATTCGTAATCTCATCCCGCGGGGGATCATCCGCACCGCCATCCGGAACAGCCATCGTGATGCGACCGGCAATCAATGTGCGCACAAAAACACTGTCATAGGGGTTAGCCGGATCTCCCCAATCAAAAATATCCTGATTTAAATTAACGTAATACGTCTCGCCCGCCACCGAAACAGCCGGATCATTATTAGGATCATATCCTAAAATCACTCCTCTCACACGCAACCGTCCGATTTCTGCACCTACGGATACAATATCCATCGTCGGCAAACGGCTAATTCCTGCCGGATCAAGGACATACTGCGGATTATCGTTCCAATCCGCGGAATCAAGATCGACCATACGATTGGCGCGCAAATACATAAAATCCATGGTACGCTGCGGCATCGACGTTTCCGGATAATAAAACCATGCTTCGATCGGCGTTTGTTCCGTAACACCGCTCTGCGATAATCCTACCGACGGCATCATCGTCACAAATGCCAAAACCGTTATCGCCGCCCGCACCACGCATTTTTCGTTCATTGTTTATTCACCAAAATATAAATCTGTCCCTGCCCGGCGTCAAAAGATTGCAGCGCTTTGCCGACGACCATCCCCGCACTGACTCGACTGAGCTCCGCCCGCATGGCATGCCCCGGCGCCGCCGCCGAAACCAAGAGATCGCCGCGCCGGATCGGCCCGTTTTCCGCGCTCACGTTACAAAGGACAATCCCGACCAAGGCTAACGGCTGCACGTCTTCCCCCGGTCCCATATATAACCGCGGATTCGTCGAGATGACCCCGGCGATCTTCGAACTGTACGCCTCCCGGACGATCTCCAGCGTATTATTTTTTTCGGGCGACACAATAACCACATCCCCGGCTCCGCCGGTAACGCAGGACATTCCCTCGGCTACATCATACACATGTTTACCCGGTAAATTCGAATTGTCCAATCTCGGCTCTGTATGCGGATTCACGGCAGATGCCGCGCCCATGGTGATCCGGCTTTCGGTCATCACCGAATGTAATTCCATATAACCGTTCGAAGATAAATCTATTCTGCATGACGGGGTTGCCGGATTACTGCTGCGGATACCTTCACCGGGGACGTTGGCCATTGAAACCGTCAAATTTCCTATCTGTCCATTATGCTTAGACGGGCTGCCGGCAACATTAATACTGGTCAAAACGGCGCGAGTATCGATATCTACGTACTGTGCGGGATTATCCGAATCAGTCCATCGGCGCGTGACGATCTCGCGATATTCGCCCAACGGCGTTGGGTACAGCGACTGCATGATTAACGTGCCGCCGGCCTGGGGCTCTGCGGAAGGGATATGCACCAGCCAGACAACCGCAACGGATACAAAAAAAAGAACGCCATAGGCCAACAGCCGATTCTGCGCTGCTCCGAATGATAGCGTACGCGTTCTAAAACTAAACTGTTTCATAACCAGTTTGTCACGGTTGCGGTCAGTTGCGTCGCGTTGGTAACGCCGCCCTGCAACACATTGTTAAAATTCGCCGACGGCCCGGTATTGACCGCGACATTTATATTGGCATCTTTGTTCAGGACATCCAGGGTAAAATCCGCGATCAGCCCGCCGGTTTGCAATTGCGTCGCCATATAAATCACCCCGGCTTCTGCGGCATATACTGCCTGCGCATTACTGAGCGTGCGCGCGGACAAGCTGCGCAATTGCAGCCCCATGGTCAAAAGATTGACGGCCAAAAGCGCGGTCGCCGAAACGAAAATCAACATCCCGACCATTGCCTGGCCGCGCGATTTTTTCCGTTGCCCGGCCGGCGCGGGCGCGCGTTGTACAATCACCATTGATCGGCTCCCATCGGCTCGCACGTCACCAGCGGCGCGCACCGCAAGGTAACCGCCGAGCGCAAAACGATTTGATTATACTGCTGTCCGGCAGCCAGCGGATCCACGACGGCGCCGCGCGCATGCACCTCAAAATTAAATGAATTAAACGACCGTTTATGAAAAAGCAGCGAAACCACTCCCTGTCCGATCAACACGTCGCTGCCCGGATTAAGGCCGAGAAAATTCTGCGCGTTAGCCCGCTCGATCCACACATCGCCGTTCGCCGCATCGCGAAAAATCCCGACAAACACATCGTCGTTATACACCAAAGGATTACCGGCCGGCTGGCGGAATACTATCTGCGGGCTGTCATTCTGATACCCGCCGCCCCCGCCGGGATTAAGCAAGGTCGGCAAATACAGCCACGCGTTCGTATCGATTCCCGTGGTGCCGTACACCGAACCGCCTATGCTCCCCGCCTCGTCGAAAAAGTTCGAATTCCAGGCCGGGGACTGTCTCCATCCATAACGGTTGGCGACCATCCCTTCCAAGTGAATCGCTTTCGCCACGGCCAGCGCGTTCGAATACGTTTCAAAACCATCGTATAAATATCGCAACAACGCCAAACCAAAATAAAACATCGTGCCGCTGAGCATCAACACAACGGCAATCATCGTCGCCGCAAGCTGCAACTCAACCAGGGTCATCCCCCGCCGCACACGCTGAAACACCTTCACTCCGTCCATTGTGTATACCGCACCCGCCGCCGCCGCAACGCAGCGGGTTCATCGACTTTCGCCGCCGCCCAATCATTGGCCGGAGTCGGCACTATTAAACCGGCGGCTTTATATTGCTGCAACTCATTTCGAATCGGGACGCCCCATTGATCCGTCTGAAAATCGTTCGGAACGGGCATGCCCGGACGCAAAGCCGATTTTTCCCACTCGATGGCGGCGACCGTCCAGTAAATGGCGATTAACCGGTGATGGGCTAAGGCTTTGGCATCGGCAGCGACCACAAATGCCCCATACAAGGTGGCGGCCAAAACTGACGCTAACAACGCGGAAAAGAGTATTTCTATCAGAGAAATACCGCGAGTTGAGTTTTTTTTATAGATATAGCCCTTCACATCTATTACTATAACACAAAATCAATACCGCGTCAATGTTACCAATCGTGCCGATAGCCCGCATATTTCATCACTCGTCTGGAGACGAGCAAAAAGTGCGGGCATACCCCAATAGCGAAATTGCAACGTTCTTAACAATGAAGCAGTTATTTAAATATCCGGGATAGCATCGCGGCGCGCTGTTCCCTCAGAAACCGCAGCAGCCGCCGTTGAAACACGGCGGACGTTTCCCGCCCTGTTGCTGCGCGCACCCCTCCGCGCACGGCTTATCCGAGAGAGCGTTCCGGCCGCGAATCGCGCTCGGCGAAAAAATCCGCTTCAGTTTTCCCGCGCCGCAGGCGCTGCACCGCACCGCAACCTGCGTCGAGGTAACCCCCACTAAGCATTCGGTCACCGCGCCGCACGCTGAGCATTGATACTCATAAATCGGCATACACTCATTCCTTTCCCCAATCGTTACGACACAACCGCCCTATCGTCGTTTCGGCCACACGGTTTTCCCGTGCCGCCGCGCTGTCTGCGCTTCATCAAACGGACGCACCGGCGTCCGCCGGCCTTCATAAACTAAACGCGTCCGCATACCCTGAAAATATTTTCTCAGCCGCGACAATTCTGCCGGCGGCAGCGGCCGGCACGCGCACTGCCGCAGCGGTGTATTCAACTGCACCTCATCCGGCCGCAACTGCCGGCAGAGATCCGCCAGCGCCGGCGCGGCCGCCCGGTTCGCCGCGACGAACATCAACTGCACCGAAAACTTCCCGCGATATTCGGCGCGAAAAAGCCGCAACCCGCGCAGCAGGCGCGCAAACGTTATCTCCGCCGCCGGATGATTAACCGCCTGAAGCATTTCCGGCGTCGGCGCATCCAATTTCGCGATAACTTCGTCGGCAAGCGCCGCCGCCCGCCGCACCGCCGCCCGCGAAAACAGCGCGGCATTGGTGATTACCACCACCGGTTCCGCACGCATTTTTTTTATCGCCCGGATAATCTGCCCCAAATTTTTCGCCAGCGTCGGTTCGCCGTTGCCGGCGAACGTAATGGCGTCAACGCGGACGTCCGCGACGCGGGCCAATTCCCCGGCAATATCGGCGGTTTTCACATACACCCGCCGGCGCAACGCATACGCCTTCGTCGGGCCCAACTGACAATAACGGCAATCGAAACTGCACTGCTTCCGCCGCGTTCCCAACGGATCGATACCCAACGAAACGCCCAATCGCCAGGACGAAACCGGGCCGTACACATACCGCAATGTTTTCGATGCCATGCGCGCCCTCATCGCCGTGCCACCCGAATCGCCCGCTGCGGCCGCACCGGGCATTTCGTCTGGCAAATTCCGCACCCGATACACCGCGCGGCATCGACCACCGGCTGCGCCACACGAACGCCGTTCACGATTTCCCAGACCACTTTTATTGCTTTATCCGGCACCGGGCAATGCTCTTCACAAACGATACATTCTTTTTTATCATGCCAGGCAAGACACGTCTGCCGGTTAACCACGGCCGTGCCTATCCGCCGGGACTGTTTATCCGCAACGTCCAAACGCGGAATCGCGCCGGTCGGGCACACCCGGCCGCACTGTACGCAATTAAACTCGCAATAACCGCGCTCCGGCACTAATACGGGGGTCCAGAGGCCGGCGAGGCCGGCTTCGAAGAACAACGGCTGCAACCCCCGCGTCGGGCATACGCTCATGCAATTGCCGCAGCGCACACAGCGATTCAAAAAAACGCGCTCATCCTGCACGCCGGGCGGCCGTAAAAACTCCGGTCGTTGCGCCGGTGTTTGCCTGCCGTTCTGCCGGCCGCGGCAGCCGGCCGCCAGCAGTGCAGCGCACCCCAACAGGAACTGCCGCCGCGATATTCCTTTGCCCGGTTTTTTTTTAACCGGCCGCGGCGGCGCGCCGAAAAACATAAATCGCGTGGATTGAGCGGCGCAGGCATAAACGCAATCCATACACAGAACGCATTCGCCTTTATTATACCGCATGTCCGGCTCAATTGCACCCATGCGGCATTCCCGCGCGCAGCGGCCGCAGGACGTACAGCCGGCCACCACCCGCCGGAGGCGGGCGGAAAACGCAGCCGCCGCGTACAATGCCCCCAAAGGGCACACGATCCGGCACCAGAAACGCCGCGCCGCTAAAACCGTCGCGCACAAAATCGCCGTTGCCGCAAAAATCACCGCAGCATTGGAAAAAAAAACCGTATGCACGCCTAAAAAAGACCTCTGCCACTGGCGATACAGATCAAGCAACAGCGGCCCCCACCCGGCATAACGCATCAATCCTACCAGCACCGCGTCAAGCGCAGCGGTGAGCGCCGGAATCACCGTCAATGAAATAAACCGGCCGAAAATAACCAGCGGGTCGGCCACCCAGGCACTTTGCACGCCCGCCGCCGCCAGGAGTGCCGAAACGGCGAGCCCCGCGAATTTCAGCCGACGCAAGCCGTTCAGAAGCCGCGGCGGCAGGCGATCGCGGCGGATGCGCAACGCCGCAGCCCATAAATCAAAACAGCTGCCCAGCGGGCAGACCCAGCCGCAAAAGAATCTGCCGAGCACCACGGCCGACAAAACCATACACACGGCGGCCGCCATGCCGGGCAGCACTACCCGCTCGCTGAGCGCGGTAAAAAAAACAAGCAGCGGATCGATGGAAAAAACCGCGGCCGGCGGAATAATTCCCCGCAGCGGATACGCCGTTGACCAAAGAATACCGGCAAAAAGCGCGAAAAAAAACACCTGGCTGCCGCGCCGGATAGCCACCCATTTTTTTTTCATACGGTAATCTCGTGCAGCGCCGCGGCGGTAATATCAACGCTGCCGAATTTCCGTTCCCGGGAAGCCTTAAGATAAGGAATTTCTTCCGGACGGCTCCCGAATAACTGCGCCGCGTAACTGTCGGCCAACACCGGATCGGTTCCGACGATAATGGTTTTCGGCTCCTCGACATCTTCCAAGCTGCCGCCTTGCGGCCCATGCCGCACCAGCACCCGGTACGCGTCGATCACGGTCAAATCCGGGCCGATAAAATCCGTCAGATCGACCAGCTTCGGGCCGATATCAACGTGCATCATCCCGCGATTGCCGCCGCAAACCCCCATAAGATTTTTCATGGACAAAGTCAACTTCGTCAGGCCGTGGTGCTTGGCTACCGGCACATTGATGAACGTGTCGCATTCCAGAGCTTCCCGGTAAATCGGCCAGCCCTGCATCCCGCTCTCATACGGAAAACGCGCCGTGAGCACATTCCAATCATTGGGAAAAAAAATCTGCGCGCCGTGTTTTTGGGCAATCCGTTCAATGCCGCTGTTCGTATAGCAACGGCGGCTGTCGTTGCAGGTGCGGTCAAAAATATTCACACGCTTGGCGCCGGCCTGCCGGCATATATCGATCAGCGCCGCAACCACCTGCGGATTCGTATTACACGCCTGCTCCGGCGTGCGATCCCAGCCGATATTCGGTTTTATGACCACCACACTGTTCTTAGCCACAAAACGCCCGATCCCGCCCATGGCCGCCACGGCTTCCACCGTTTGCCGGTAGGGATCATTTCCTTTGGCGACGACCAGATCGTAGGCACCCCTAATTTTTTTCCGCGGCCGCGCCGGCGCGCTATCGGCGCGGCCGTACGCATCTGCCGGCTGCGCCCAAAAATTTTTCTGCAACGAAACAAACGCCAGTCCGGACGCGCACCATTTCATAAACTGCCGGCGCGACATACGGTGCGGCGGCGTATCGCCAAACCCCTGCGTCATCGGATACCTCCTCTCGGATTATCTTCCGTTTGATTCAGCACTTCATTCATACTGCCGCTGCGGTAACCGGCCAAATCACAACTTACATACACATATCCGGATTTCCGGACTGCCGCAATAACCTCCTGCCGTATGCGCGGATCAAACAGCCGCGGAAAGGCGTCCGGCGGAATTTCCAACCGCGCGGTTTCGCCATGATGCCGCAGGCGCAATTCCGGCACGGCGAGAATTTTTTGAACGGACGCCTCAGCTGCGGCTACTGCCGCCACCTTTGCATAACTCAACGGCGTGCCGTACGCGAACCGGGTGGCCAAGCATGCCTGCGCAGGAACATTCCACGTCGGCAGCGCAAAATCGCGCGACAGGCTCCGGATCTCTTCCTTTTCCAATCCGGCTTCCTGCAGCGGGCTGCGCACACCCAATTCCCGCGCCGCCTGAACTCCGGGACGGAAATCCGCCCGATCCGAAGCATTGCTGCCGTCGAGCACAACCGCCTGCGCCGCCATATCGCGCATGCCGGAAAACAAAATTTTTTTACACCAATAACACCGCGACGCATCATTGCGGGCAACGCGTTCTTCCGCTAACAAGTCGACCGGCAGTTCGCGGTGCCGAACCCCTAACTCCGCGGCAATATGCCGCGCGCGCGCGCCTTCCGCCGGCGCATGCAGCGGCGATATAACCGTAACCGCGCTGACCGCCGGCCCCAAAACATCGCGGCATAATTTTAACAATAAAGTGCTGTCCACGCCGCCGGAAAATGCCACAAGCACCGTTTTGTATTCCGCGATCCAACCGCGTACGCGCGCCACTTTTTCCCGAATTTGCCCACCCCGCTGCACGGCCATCCCTCACTGCGGCTGCGAATCTTTTTTATCCGGCGACGGCAGCAAATCCTTCACGGTTTCCGTCGTCTGCTTCAATATTTCTCCCGTCACCCCCACAATTTTCCGGCCAAAACCGATCGTTCCCTTAATCATCTTCTCCGCCGTGCCGGCAACCGCTTCCGTCGCCTGTTCCAAAGCCATGCCGGTCTGAGCGGCCACTGCCTCCACGGTCATCGCCGAAACATACGATACGAATAGTTTTTTTTCCACGTCGCCGGCAATCCGTTCGATCATTTTCCGAATATCCCGCACATCGCGATCGCGATACTCACTATTCACGGCATACACGGTGCGTTTCGGTTTATCGGCGCTGCTTTCCCGGACATCGACCACGCTGCCGATACGCACGACTATCCGCTCAACGCGCAGTTGGTTTTCCGCAGCAGCCGGCGCTGCCGGCTGCGCCGCTGCCGGCGCGGATGCCCGTGCCGCCTGCGGCGCCACTTTTTGCAATACCGCCCAGTTGAGGCGGCCGTCCCGGCTGCGCGCAACGACAATTTCATGAAGATTCAGGCGAAACTCCTGAAGGTACAATTCTTTTTTTTCCAAATAGCGCGGCAATTCGAAATCAACGAATAGTTCCGGCACGTCCAGCATTATTTTTTCGGAAAATCCCGGCGGGTTGAACAAAACCAAGCCCTGCACCTTAAGCGATGTCGACCAGAGGCCTATGTCCACGGTACCGATATGCGCATCAAGGCCGCTGTAACGACGTATCGCTTCGACTAACGCGGTTTTGACGATAAAATTCCGGGCGATGATCAGCACCGCCACGGCGATCAGCAACGCCATAACCATCCGGATCAGCAGGCGACGAAAAAAACCGATAATCATGAACTCCTCGAAGGCGGAAAAAACGCGATGCCGCGGCGGACGGATACTCAACGGAATACCCGGCACTGCTTGTAGTATAAATCTTTACGCGGAAGGTGTCAATTCTTTGGGGCAGCCGTGTCAAGCCGCTATATTACTTACCGCTGGTAGAGAGAAATTCTATCTGCGCCGGCGTCAACGCGCGATTGTACACGCGCACCCCGTCGACTTTGCCGCGCATACCTTCAACCGGCGTGCTGTTGATCTTAACCCCCAGACGCAGGGGAGTCGCGTATGACGAAACCGACCCCTGCGCCGCAACGGCATTGCCGGACGGCGCGCCGTCAACATACAATCGCAATTGCGCTCCATCATAGACCCCGCAGATATAATACCAGCGGGCGGCGGACAAAGTATCGCCGACAACGCTTTTCGCCTTACCGTCGGCCGTCACCCAAAAACGCACCCGGCCGTCGGCTAAGCGATGCAACGCATACGCGAAATACGGCGATACATCGGCCGTTGCCTGTACCTGTTTGGCCAGGATCGTTTCCCGGTATCCGGTCGTCGTTGTGTCGAACCACACCCAGGCACAGAGCGACAGTTGATTTCCGCTCGCCGCCAACGACGCGGAATGCGCGGCTTCGGCGTACGCCGTGCCGCTGGCCAGGGACAATCCCCCGCTACTGCGCCCGGCGGCCGTATATCCCGCGCCGTTGTTCAGCGCCAGCGTATTATTGAATGTCGACGAATCAAGGCCGGCATTGGCGCTGCTGTCGAAATGATAGACCGCCGCCGGTATCGGAAATGTTTTCATCCCAACTTCCGGAGAATATTCCGATGCGCCGCTGCTTTTCAACGCGCATATCCGGTAAAAATATTCCGTTTCCGCCGCTAACCCGCTGTTCAGCCAACTCGTTGTATTTGCGCCCGTGGTCATAACCGGCGCATACGCGCCGGCAGCGCCGGTTTTACGCTCCACGCGAAATCCCGTCTCATTATCGCTGTTATCCTGCCAGGCGATTCTCAGCGACGTAATCAACGCGTCGGTGATGCGCACCGGGCCGGGCGCAGAGATATCCGGATAGAGCTGGCTTTGCGGCACCGGCTGCTTCGTCGTACGGGGGCAACTCCACAGCAACCCCGCCGTCGCAGTGCCGGTATAATCATAGTACTCCATCACCAGATCATATTTCTGACCGGCGGTCAAAGTTATACTGCCGCTGTTTTCCATCGCCGCATGGTTGGTCCAATTATTGATCAATTGTTTGCCGTT
Source organism: Candidatus Omnitrophota bacterium (assembly GCA_023819605.1). Lineage (GTDB taxonomy): Bacteria > Omnitrophota > Gorgyraeia > B26-G9 > B26-G9 > JAMWCB01. Next base: position 32 of record JAMWCB010000010.1, on the reverse strand, counting down.
GACCCATAACCGCACCCCGTCGTCGCTGAGCG
>JAMWCB010000132.1 GCA_023819605.1 Candidatus Omnitrophota bacterium | reverse complement strand
TCTGTCCACAGGCGCTGAATATGGCAACTGCGGACGACACGGACGGTAAAAATAGGTCGATTTTTGCCATACATAGCCGGGTTTTTATTGGGCTGTATGCCGGGGAACTGTTTCGCAACAGCCCCAATTTGTATAAACCGTTTGCTCCGAAACAGTTGCTTGAGACGATTGAAAAAATTTTTTCAGAACATTCGATCTGCACGCCTTCGTAGTTTCCTGTTTCCGCGCCTGTACCGCGCCGAATTTCGGCGGTGAGCGTATCCGGATAATTTACGGCATGAATCACGTTTGAATGCCGGCGACGGTCAACGTGGCGCCGCGGCGGTATGCGTTTCGCAAACCCCGGCCGGCCTTGCCGCGCAAATCGCGGGGACACGGTTATTTTGTCGCCTGTTCCATGATTGTATTCATGCGTTTGACCATGGCCGCGACGGAAGGAATCGTCCCATCCAGCAGTGATACGCTGTCGAATAATTGGAAAATACAGGAACGCAACAGCGGATGCGCGCTGTCCGTTAAATACAGCCGCGAAAGGTTCTGCAGGAGCGGATGGTCCAGGTTGATTTCCATGATTTTTTTCGCCGGCTTAAAATCTTTTTGCATCAGCCGCATCATTTTTTCCAGCGGCGTATTCATGCCGTTTTTGCCGGTCACCAATGTCGCCGGCGAATCGACCAGCCGCTTTGAAACGACGACGTCTTCGACAACGTCTTTGAGCGTTTCCTTAAATAGATTGATCAGCGAGACGTGTAAGCTGTTTTCGATTTTTTCTATTTTGCCGCCGCTTAAGGCCGCAATGTCCGCCTGATCGATCGACACAAGGTTCTTGCCCGCATAGGTGCCGATTGCCGGGATAATAAAAATATCGACCGGTTCGGTCAACAGGAGCGTTTCCCAGCCGTTTTTGCGGAAAATTTCCAGGTTGGGGTTGTTTAGGACGGATTCGCGTTGTTCTCCGGCTAAGAAATATATTTCTTTTTGATCGGCAGGCATGCGGGCGCAATACTCTTTCAGCGAGAGTATCTCGTCTTCGCCCGTTTTACTGGTTTCAAAACGCAAAAGTTCGACAATTTTCTCGCGATTTTCAAAATCGGAATTAATGCCGGTTTTTAAGAGAGGGCCGAAATTTTTGTAAAACGTCCGGTATTGGGCGGTATTTTCTTCGGCGGTCGTTTGCAGAAACGCGAGCGTTTTCGAGATGATGATGTTCCGGATTTTTTGCATCGCCGGGCTGGACTGCGTAACTTCGCGCGAGACATTCAGCGGCAGGTCGGAGGTATCGACCACGCCTTTTAAAAAACGCAAATATTCCGGGAGTAATTCTTTGCAGTCGTGCTGAATGAGCACTTTGTTCGAATACAACGACAGCGATTTTTCATGTTGGAGGTTGAACAAATCGTGCGGCGCATGCTGCGGCACAAATAAAAGCGCTTTGAAATTAACGCTGCCTTCGACATTGATCGAGAAATGGGCGAGCGGCGCATCCGGGTCGCCGCTGATAAACTTATAGAACTCCGTGCGTTCCGATTCTTTGACCTCGTCCGGTTTTTTGTGCCAGAGCGCTTCGACGGTATTGATGCGGTCGTTTTCTAAAAAGATGGGAAAGGTGACGAAGTTGGAATACTTGGTAATAATCTCGCGGATTTTATATGCGCGCGCGAATTCTTGCCCGCTTTCTTTCAGGCGCAGGGTGATCGTTGTGCCGCGCGTTTTGCGTTCTCCCGCGGAGATGGTATAGGCGCCTTCGCCGGTGGATTGCCAGCGCCATGCCGGTTCGTCCGGTCCGGCGGCGCAGGTTTCGACGGTAACTTCGTCCGCGACCATGAATACTGCGTAAAATCCGACGCCGAATTGGCCGATGAGCGTTTCCTCCGGATTTTTTTGCCCTTCTTTGAGTTGCTTTAGAAATTCCAGCGTACCGGAGCTGGCGATAGTTCCGATTTTATTGATTAAGTCATCGCGGGTCATACCGATGCCCGTATCGCTGATGGTAAATAAGTGCTGTTTACTGTCCAAAGATATCCGGATTTCCAATGGTTGATCCGCATCGCGCAGCGCGTCTCCGGACATTTTCCGAAAACGGACTTTGTTCAGCGCGTCGGAAGAGTTTGAAATCAATTCGCGTAGGAAGATTTCCGGGTGCGTATAGAGAGAATGAATGATCAAATGAAGCAATTGTTTCATTTCTGCGCGGTATTCGAATTGTTGGCTGTTTTCCTGGGCCATCGCCGTTTCCTCCTTTTAATCTGCGCACGCGTTCAAAATTCGGGTCTCCGTAACGTTTGCGGGTTTATATTAATATAAAAAAACGTTTTTGGCAAGCGCCGAACCGAAAAAATTTATTCTGGCCGCGTGGTGAAACTATGGTAAGATCAGAAAACGATGTGTTTGCATGACCTAGTTCAGAAAGGCGCCAGGCTCGCCGGTCGGATTATCGCGGGGCTATCGGTCGTGTTCTGCGCCCTGCAGAGCGTTGCGGGCGCAGGGCCGGCCGCGCCGGAACTTACTTGGCGGGAATGGGCTCCGGCGCAGGAACAAGCCCGCGGAAATAATCGCCCGCTTTTCGTGCTGTGCGGGCCGGAGCACGGCCTGCTCGTCAATGAATTGTATTATTCCGTCCTTTGCCGTCCGGCGGTGGCTGCGGAATTAACAAAAAACTTTATTCTGGCCTATTTGCCGCCGGAGCGGGAGGATATCGTACGTCAGTACGCCGTAACGCGTTTTCCGACGATTCTTTTTTTAACGTATAACCGCGGTTGGCAGGAAGAAGACCGCCGTGAGGGATTCACCGGCGAAGCGGAGCTGTTGGAACTGATCGAAGAGGTTAAAAAAAAACGTTTCACGTACCGAGCGTTGAAAGCAAGGACGGAGTCCGGAAACGCTTCGGCCAAGGAATGGCAATTATTTGCCGAACGGTGCCACCGGCAGAATAAGCGCGCCGAGGCGCGCGCGGCTTGGGCGCGCCTGTCGGAATTGAATCCGGCCGAGGCGCCGCATTACCGGCAGCAGGAAGCGTTGCTTGCCGTGGAAGAGAGCCTGGAACAGCCGCAGCCGCCCGCGCCGTTTATTGAGTCGCTGGCCGGGATCACCGGCGCTAAAGCGCAAGAATTGCGGGCGCGTGCATATTTACAGGCACGCGATCTTCCGGCGGCAGCGGCGGCGATAGATCAGCTGCTGCGGGACTATCCGGCGTATCCGGAAACCCCCGCTTTTTTATATACGTTAGCCTTGTCTTTCGCGGAAAGCGCCGATACGCAACTGCAGGCGGCCGGCGTATTTGACGCGCTTGCCCGCCGTTACCCGCAGCGCGTGTACGGCCGGATTGCCGCTTTGCTGCTGCGGGAGGCAGCCGCGTCCGGCGACGGGCGCCGCACGCTCGGCCGCGCGGTTTCCCGCCGGGCAGCCATAGCCCCGGATTCCGGCGCTTTTTTTCGCGCGTTGTCCCGCTGGTCGGAGCAGGAGATTTTCCCGATTCTGCTCGGCGATAAAGACGACCCGCTCAATCGTAAATTCCTCGCGGCTTTTCAACCGTCGGAAGTTGAAATGCTGCCGGCCGGACCGGACCGGCGATGGTCGGAGGATGAAATCCGCGCCATGGTTTCCAAAGCGGGTAAGGAGGCCGCCGGGTTGCGGGGAATCGTGTTTACCCGCGTGCAGGACAGCGGGCTGCCGGCAGCGGCCGCGTTGGTCGCCGCCCGCGGCCAAGCGCTCGAATTTTGGCCGGCGCCAGAGACACACGCCCACCTGCTGAGTTGGTCCCGTGCCGGCGAATTGCGCCGCATGGTGCGCGCGGCAGTTGCGCGCCGGCAGTCAGCGGCGGCGCCGATAGAGGCCATCACCCTCGCCGCGGATTTGCCCTACCGTTGCAACGGCCCGTGGGGGGGGATTCGCGCGTTTGATGATTATTGCGCGCGCGACGCCGACGGTATTGCGGATATTTTAACCGGGCGGTTGATTGGCTCAGCCGCGCAATGTGTCTATCAGGCGATGTGCGCGCTTTTTTTGTCGCCGCGCCGGGCATTGTTCTTCAATACGTATGACCAGCAGGCGCCGCCCTGGTCGCAGTATCGCACCGACCAGGCGGCGCGCATGGTCGGTGCCGTGATGCCGGTGACAAACATTGATTCCGGTCAGGCTACGTTGCGCCGTTGGCAAGAAGAAATGCGCGCGGGCAACGTGTTCGGTTTTGTCCTGGTTCAGTCGTCGGGCGGCAAGCATGACTGGAAGGTTTCCGACGGCCAGGCTCGCGCCGCCGATATTCCCGTATCGGTGCCGGCGGTAGTTCATTTTACGCAGAGCGGTTCCGCCGCCGATCCGTATGACGGCGCAACCATCGCCGGCGCCTGGCTTGGCCACGGAGCGTATATTTACTATGGCGCGGTGGCTGAACCGTTTGTGCAGGCATTTAATCCGCCGGAAGAAATCGCCGGCCGTTTGCTTGCCGGACAATCGTATGCCCGGGCCTTTCGCAAGTTCCAGGGTAATTTTTCTTATCCCTGGAAATTGTTTTTTGTGGGTGACCCGCTGGCCGGAATTGCCGATCCGGATGCGCGCGGGGAGGATCCGTCGCTTCACCGCGTCTCGGAATGAATGCTTGACAGCAGCGTGAAAATTTAGTATGAATAATTTAACGATCGGGCCGCCTGGACGGGGGTAACGGGGGAGAGTCATACCGCATGATGCAGCGCAGCGCAAAAATATCGGTTGTTATGCCGGCGTTTAACGAAGCCAATCGCATTCAGGATAGCCTGCAGGAAACGATCAACACCTTCGACGAATACAAAAGCAATTACGAAATTATTGTCGTCGACGACGGCAGCAGTGACGATACCTTCCAGAAAGCGCAGGCGGTGGCGGCGCGGTACTATGAAGGACGCATTCGGGTTTTACGCAATTTAGTTAATTGCGGCAAGGGCCGCGCGATCAAAAAAGGCGTGCGGTACGCCGGCGGCGACTATATTGTTTTTCTCGATGCGGATATGGATCTGCATCCCGGCCAAATCAATACGTTTTTCGATATTATGCGCTTGACGAATACGGACATCGTGATCGGTTCCAAAATGCACCCCAATTCGCAATTGCGCTATCCCTGGTATCGGCGGCTGATGAGTGCCGTGTATTACTATCTGGTAAAATGTCTATTCGGTTTGCCGGTGCATGACACGCAAACCGGGTTAAAGCTGTTTAAACGTGAAGCCGCGCGCAAACTGTTTAAACACAATAAAACAAAAAAATTCGCGTTCGATTTGGAAGTTTTGGCAAATGCCCATCGTCTCGGGTTTACGATTGCCGAAGCGCCGATTATTTTGCAGAATCAGCGGGTTTTCGGCCGGATCGGGATACGTGCGATTGCGCTCATGCTCATCGATACATTCGCTATTTTTTATCGTATGTATATTCGGAAAAGTTACGAGCCGAAAAAAGCCGCGCAGCACTCCTTGTCGTTCAGCAATGCTTCTCGCCGCGCGCGCCGTTCGCATCTCGCCAAGCGCGGCCGCTCGCGGGCGCAGCTCGCGATAACCCCGCCGCTTGCTCTGCATAAGTAACCTCGCGCTTGATCGGGTGTTTTCTTCCGTGCCGTTTATCCGGGGAGTGGAACGAGCCAATGCGCGGGCATTTTTGTACGGACAAATTTTTTATTTTTTGTTATAATATTTTTTCTGCGGCAATCCGGCAATTCCGCGGCGGCTGCGGCGTGGGTGTTCTGCGGCCGCGGCGTGTTTGCAGCAACGGGGATGATCGGTTTTTCGTATGATCGTGGTTATCGATTATCAGATGGGAAATGTCCGCAGCGTCGCCAAAGCTTTCGAGAGTGTCGGCGCGCGGGTGCGCGTGAGCGCGGCATGTGCGAATTTATCCCGGGCTAGGGCGTTGGTGCTGCCGGGCGTCGGCGCTTTTGCCGCCGGCATGCGTCATCTGCGGGCATTACGTTTGCCGAGGTTACTGTCTGGCGCGGTGCGGGAGGGCAAGCCCTTTCTGGGAATATGCCTGGGCGCACAACTGTTGTTTACGACCAGTGAAGAACATGGCGTGCATGCCGGTCTTGATTTTATGCCGGGCAGTGTCGAGCGTTTTAAGCCCGGCCTCAAAATACCGCACATGGGCTGGAATACCGCGGAGTATACCGCGGCGGGCGGCCGGAGCCCTCTATTGGTGGGGATTCCGGATATGGCCTATTTTTATTTCGTCCATTCGTATTTTCTGCGGCCGCGGCAGCGGTCGGTTGTTTTGGCGAATACCGCCTATAGCCGACGTTTTGCCAGTATCGTCGGCTCCGGGAATCTCTATGGAATACAATTTCACCCGGAAAAAAGCGCGGAGCCGGGTTTGAAAATAATCGAAAACTTTTGCCGCTTGGCCGGTGAAATTCTCTGAATGCGCCGGCAGCGCGCCGGCCGATGGTGAGGGGGCATGTTAGCAAAACGGATTATTCCCTGCCTTGACGTTAAAGACGGGCGCGTGGTCAAGGGGATCAACTTCCTGCGCCTGCGCGACGCCGGCGACCCGGTGGAGCAGGCGTCCGCCT